>JAIXXE010000052.1 GCA_027490875.1 Alphaproteobacteria bacterium | reverse complement strand
TGCAAGGCTTGGGGGCTGGCCTTACTTTGGCCAATTACGACATGGACCTACGCGGATTTGGCAATGTGCTGGGTAAGGAACAGAGCGGCAATGTGCGGGATATTGGCTTTGAGCTGTACGCGAAGTTGTTGCGTGAGGCCGTAGCGACCAAACAGCGCCAGCAAGCGCAAAAGAACAAGGAAGCCGCCTCACCACCTCCGGCACTGGCGGCGGAAAATGTTACGCTGAAATTAGGCGCCAGCTACCTTATTCCAGCCAGCTATGTCCCCGATGAGGCGCTGCGGTTGCAGCTCTATCGGCAACTGGCAGCCGCTACCAATCCAGAAGCCCTAGAGGCCTGCAGTGCCGAACTTCGCGACCGCTTTGGCGCCCACCCCACCGATGTAGCCGCGCTGCTGCAGGTGGTGGGGTTGCGCAATCGGTCTGCCGCCCTCAACATTGCCAAAATAGAGGTTGGCGATAAGGCTACGGCCGTTAGCTTCCATAAAGGCCGTTTTATGAACCCCGAAGGCCTGATAGCGTTGGTGCAGCGGCTGGCGGGCGTCGTACAGGTGCGGCCCGACAGCAGCCTGGTTTGGTACCGGCGCAACAGCCAAGACCCCTTGGCAGGCGTTGGTGTTATTTTAAGTGAACTGGAGAGTATAAAGGTACCATCTGGGACACCATCGGGCCGGTAGTGCCTCTTGCGTTAGTGAAGGATGCGGCCGCCTTTGCGATAAGCATCTTCGGTGGGGCGAGAATCGTCGTCGACCACCGTAACGCTATCATCGCGCCCTTTGGTTGCCTTAAGTTTGGGTACATGGCGCTGCACGGCCTGCCATAGCTGCCGATGGGTGGGCGAAACTTGGGCGCTACCGAGGGCATTTTCAGCCACCAGCACCAGCTCGAGCTGGCCGGTAAGCTGCAGCACATCCAGCTGATTGGGCCGTACTTCGGCCACCCACGCCAACACTTGCAGGGGCATGGACGTGCCGGTGTCCTCATCGGTCATGGTCAGCATGGGGGCTGCGACTACGGTATCGGCGGCCAGCATTCCGGTGGGAAGTAACTTGGTAAAGATGGCACCAAACTGGGCTGTTAAGGTGGCTTGCAGGGCGGTGGGCATATCGGGGTGGTTGCCGAGCCCCAAACACGAGACAAAGCGGGCCCGCGTGTCGGTACTGGCTTTGGGCCGCACCATTACCAACTGGCGCTGCCCTTGCTGCCATACCCACAGCACGGCCACCCCTGCGACCGCCACAACATGGGCCGGAGCGACAACCATAGGTTTTTCGTAAACTTTTGAAAATAAGAAGTTAAGATGCTTTTGGCGCCATGCCATAAACCGGCGCCAAAAACGCCCTGTATTGATCTTAAAATCAGCCATAAAACCCCCACGATTCCCTCTTCAACGGCATTATAATCCTCTCGTTCGTGCTTCACAAGAGGCCTGGGGGGTTTTTCGTGGCGCTTTGGGAGGGGGCCTTGCACAAAGGAGCTGGCCAAGCCATACTGAGGTCTATGGTGATAGCGATTGGCCTTGGCTTAATAACTTTGTTTATGCTTTCAATGGGCTATGGCCTGTTGGCAGCGTTTGGTTTTTGGGGTGGAGCGATTGCCTACGTGATACTAAACCCAGCCCCAAACATGACAATCGCCACGTGGTTGGCTGGCGCAGGGTTGGTGGCTTTGGTCATTCAGTTGGCATTGGGCCTGACGCCCGAAAAGAAGAAAGACGAAAAGAAAAAGTAGCCCTTCCAGTAGGCACCCAACCGGCCGTATGGCTGGTTTTTTTACTGGTCTTTGCCACAGGGCTGCCGTACCGTTTGCACCATGTTGGCACGCTTGGATGAAGGAACATTGCCGCAGGCATCGCTGCAATCGTTATGGGAAGGTTTAAACCCCCAGCAGGCGCAGGCCGTGCAGCATACCGAGGGGCCCTTGCTGGTACTGGCCGGAGCCGGAACTGGCAAAACAGCGGTGCTTACCCGGCGCATTGCTTACCTGTTGACCACGCAAAGTGCCCGTCCCCAAGAGATTCTGGCCGTGACCTTCACCAACAAGGCGGCGCGCGAAATGGCCGAGCGTACCGAAAGGTTGATTGGCTACCCCCCCACCGGCATGTGGCTTGGTACCTTTCACCGCTTGGGGGTTAGGTTTTTGCGCCAACATGCCGAAGCCGCGAACTTGCAGCCCAATTTTAATACTCTCGATACCGACGACGTGAACCGCGTGGTGACGCAACTGGCCAAGGATTTCGACCTTGATAGCGCGCAGTTCCCCACCCGGCTGCTGACCAGCATGCTCTCGCGCTACAAGGATTATGCTTGGAGCCCGAGCGAAGTCCCCACCGACCAATTAGGGAGCCTCGGCGCCCGCATGCAACGCCTCTACGAGGCCTATCAGGCACAGTTAAAGGCCCTTAATGCTGTTGATTTTGGGGACTTACTGCTGCACCCCTTGCGGGTGCTGGAGCGCGATGCGGCATTGCGCGAATATTATCAAACGCACCTGAAATATCTGCTAGTCGATGAATACCAAGACACCAACGTGGTCCAATACCGTTGGCTGCAGCTGCTGGCGGCGAAACATCAAAACCTCTGTGTGGTGGGGGATGACGACCAGAGCATTTACAGCTGGCGCGGTGCGCAGGTGGCCAATATTTTAAGATTTGAAAAGGATTATCAACACGTCACGGTGATTCGGTTGGAACAAAACTACCGCAGTACCGGGCACATCTTGGCCGCCGCCAACGGCATCATCGGCCATAACACCCAGCGCCATGGCAAACAGCTTTGGACTGACGCCGGCGACGGCGACAAGGTAGAACTTCACGCCACCGTAGATGACCGCGAGGAGGCCCGCTTTGTGGCCGAAGCTGCGGGCCGCCACGTGCGCCAAGGTGGGCAATTTAACGAGGTGGCCGCGCTGGTGCGCACCGCCGCCCAGACCCGTAGCCTTGAAGAGGCCTTGATTCGGGCAGGAGTCCCCTACGTGGTGGTCGGTGGGCTAAAGTTTTACGAGCGTAAGGAAATTCGGGATGCCTTGGCCTACCTGCGCTTGGTGGTGCAGCCGCGCGATGACCTGGCCTTCATGCGGGTGGTGAACGTGCCGCGCCGTGGGGTGGGTGAAACCACACTGGCGACCATCACCAGCACGGCGCGTAGCCAGCAAGAAAGCCTGCTGGCCGCCATGGCCCGCTTGCATGAGGAAGGAACGTGGGGCGGCAAGGTGGGGCAGGCGCTTGGTGCCCTGTTAGGCCAGCTAAAAAACTGGCAACTGCTGGCCCAGACCACCACACCCGACCAGCTGGCCGAACGCGTGCTGGAGGAATGCGGTTATCTGCAAATGCTGCGCGACGATAAAGACAAAGACGGCGACGGCGCCGATGGCAAGGCGCGGCTGGAGAACCTGAAAGAACTTTTAAGGGCATTGCAAGAATACCCCGATGTACCGAGCTTTCTAGATCACGTTGCACTGGTGGCCGACACCGACGCCGCCGCCGACGGTAATAACGTGAGCCTGATGACCATGCATGCCGCCAAGGGGCTAGAGTTTCCGCTGGTGTTTCTGCCAGGCTTTGAAGAAGGGCTGTTCCCCAACCAGCGGGCCTTGAACGAAGAAGGCAACAAGGGGTTGGAAGAAGAACGGCGACTGGCCTATGTGGCGCTGACGCGGGCACGACGGAAGCTGATTATTTCCTACGCCAACGCGCGACGCCTGTGGGGGCAGTTTCTACCCGGTACTCCCAGTCGTTTTTTAACCGAAATCCCTCCCGAACATTTGCAGGTGATGAACAGCGGCATGGCGCGGGCCGGTAGCTTTGGGAGCGGCTTTGGCGGCAACCCCTACGGCAGCGGCTTTACCGCCTTTGGCAGCACCAGTCGGCCAGCGGTGGGCAGTCGGATGGACAGCCGCCCCTCGGCTGGGATGAGTGGCGACCATGCCAAGCCTGTCGCGCCGCTGGTGGTGATGTCGGCTGTGCCCAGCCTGAGCGACGCGCGTTGGCAGGTGGGTGAAAAGGTCTTTCATCAAAAGTTTGGCAGCGGGCGACTGACGGCTGTTGAGGGGCACGGCGAGGCTGCACGCCTGACAGTGAACTTTGCCCATGCAGGCGTTAAGACCTTGGTGGCCAGTTTGGCCAAGCTGGAACGGGTTAGTTAATGGCGTTGGGCGCATGGTTCTGGCTAATGTTACACAGCCTAGCCTATGGGGTAATGGGTGTGGTTGCATTGGCCGTTGTGTTGGTGCTGCTAGGGTGGTGGATTGGTTTAGGCTGGCGCAGCCTTTATGGCGCTGCCGTGGCCTTGCCATTGGCTCTGCTCGCCATGGCAGGTGCTGGGCTGTTGGTGGCAAAAGAAGCACCGGTTCGAGCCCCTGCCACTGGACTGCGTGTGGCGCACCTCAATACCTATGTTTTTGCATCTTCGCCTAAGCCTGCGCTCGCCTTTATTGAGGGCAGCAATGCCGACGTGGTGAGCCTGCTGGAGGTTGCGCCAGTGTTGAAAGAGCAGCTTGGAACTATCAGCTCTACCTACCCCTCCATTCAACAGACTACGGGGCCTGTGCCCATGGTGCTGCTAAGCCGCTACCCGCTTACCCGCGCCCAAGCGTGGACCAATCGGATGGTGCTCTACCATGTGGCCCGCCCACAAACAGAGGGCGGTGCCTTTTATGTGCTGCAGTTACACCCAATGTCACCCGCATCTCGGCAGGCAGCCCACCACCGTAACGCGCTGCTGGCGGCATTGGCTGAGGCTCTGCCCAACCTACCAAGGCCATTGCTGCTGGTGGGTGATTTCAACACTACGCCATGGGATGACGCATTGCGCCCCCTCAATGCCAGCATAGCCATGGCCGGAGGTTGGCAGGCTTGGTTACCGACCTTCCCAAGCGTAGCACCCATAACCCCCATCGATGCCCTCTGGGCCAGCGAACAATGGCCGAAGGCGACCGTGCAGCGGGTGCGCGTGGAAGGGGCTGACCATCTTGGCCTCGTCCTCGATTTTCAACGCTAACGAGCACCGTTCACCACACGTCCCTCAGGTATCATCATCAGATATCAAAGCTTGCTGTAAGGAGTGAGTGGACAAATGTGTTGCTTTTAGACAAACTCTGGCCATGCATAATGTACGTGTGGGTAGCGGCGCCCTCAAGTCCGTGGTGTTTGGGGCGGCGCAACCATTGGCGTTGATTGCCGGAACCTGCGCGCTTGAAAGCCGCGAGATAACCTTGCGAACCGCTGAAACCCTCGCAACCTTGTGCCAACGGCTGCAGATTTGCCTGATTTACAAAGGCAGCTTCGATAAGGCCAACCGCACCAGCATGAAGGGTGCCCGTGGGTTGGGGTTGGATGAAGGCCTGAAAGTCTTGGCCGAAGTACGAGATAGTTTTGGCCTACCCGTACTAACCGATGTGCATGAAACGACCCAAGTTCCAGCAGTGGCCGAGGTGGTGGATGTGTTGCAGATTCCTGCCTTTTTAGCACGCCAGACCGACCTTCTCTTGGCCTGCGGCAGTGCGGTCGCCGGCCAGGCGGGCAAGGCAGTGAACATTAAAAAAGGGCAGTTCATGGCGCCGGCTGATATGGGCCCCGCCGCCCGTAAAATCGCCAGCACCGGCACGGAAGCTATTTTTCTGACCGAGCGTGGCACCACCTTTGGTTATGGCGATTTGGTCGTTGATATGCGTGGCCTGCCGCTGATGACGCAAACCGGCTTTCCAGTGGTGTTTGATATCACTCACAGCATTATGAGCCCCAGCGGCAAAGGCGAAAGCAGTACCGGCGATCGCCGCTTTGCAGCCCCGCTGGCACGGGCAGCGGTGGCAGTAGGGGTTGCCGGGTTGTTTGCCGAGACTCACCCCGACCCCGCCATGGCAATCTCGGATAAAGATACCCAGCTGCCACTGGCAGAGTTGGAAGACTTTTTGCGACCGTTGATTGCCTTGGATCGTTTAGTCAAAGAACAGGCAATGCAGACTGTTAGCCATGCCGCATAGCCTGCTTTGGAACTGGCTGCAGCCCCGATGGAGGGGCTGGGTGCTGCCCGGATTGGTGGCATCATTGATGGTCTATACAGCCGACCAGTTGCTCACGGGCGAGCGTGGTTTGGTGACATGGCGGGTCATGCGGGCACAGTTGGCTGAACTGCAGACCGATAAAAGCAAACTTGAAGACCAGATTGTAACCCTGCAAGGGCAAATCTCGCGCCTTAAAGGCGAAAGCCAAGGGGCTGGTCGTTACGGCCCCCCCGACAAGGATTTTGTGGATGAACTGCTGCGCCGCGACCTGGGCGTGCTGAAAGATGGCGAAGCCGTGATTCTGCTCAATCAAGCCCCCTGACATACCAGAGGGCGTGGTTGACTTAGGCAGTCTTACGTTGTGGCTTTAACAAGGGCGCTAAAAATGTTCCGGTAAGGCTGCTGCGGTTACTGGCAATGGCTTCGGGCGTGCCTTGCGCCACCAGCTGCCCGCCACCATTGCCACCCTCGGGGCCAATATCAATCACCCAGTCGGCAGTCTTCACCACATCCAGATTATGCTCGATAATAATCATGGTATTCCCGCCATCAACCAACGTGTGCAGGGTTTTCAGCAGTTGGGCAATGTCGTGAAAATGCAACCCCGTCGTGGGCTCATCGAGGATATACAGCGTTTTACCTGTAGCGCGCTTGGCCAACTCGGTGGCGAGCTTAATCCGCTGCGCCTCACCACCCGATAGTGTGGTGGCGCTTTGGCCCAGCGTAATGTAGCCCAAGCCCACATCAACCAGTGGTTTAAGTGCCCGCGCAATTTTAGGAATAGGGGCAAAGAATTCGTACGCTTCCTGCACGGTCATCTTTAACACCTCGGCAATGCTCTTGCCTTGGTACCGGACTTCCAAGGTTTCGCGGTTAAAACGCTGACCCTTGCATACTTCGCACGGCACATACACATCGGGCAGAAATTGCATATCCACTTTAATGACACCGTCGCCTTCACAGGCCTCGCAGCGGCCACCTTTTACGTTAAAACTAAAACGTCCTGGGCCGTAGCCACGGGCCTTGCTATCGGGCAGGGCGGCGTACCAGTCGCGGATGGGCCCATACACGCCGGTGTAGGTGGCAGGGTTACTGCGGGGCGTGCGTCCGATGGGAGACTGGTCGATATTCACAAGCTTATCAATGGCCTCGGCCCCTTGAATCTTCTCATGCTTGGCAGGGTGTTCGCGGCTGCCATTCAGGCGCGCGGCCAACGCATTGTGCAGTGTATCCATCACCAGTGTCGATTTGCCGCTGCCGCTCACCCCTGTGACGCAGGTGAGAACACCCAAGGGAAACGCAACAGTCAGGTTTTTAAGATTATTCCCACAGGCCCCATGCACAGTAAGGGGAACTTTGCTGGCAGGTACGCGGCGTTTGGCGGGAATGGCAATGGCTTTACGCCCAGCCAGATAATCCCCGGTGAGGCTGCGAGGCTCGGCCAGCAGGTCTTCCACGCTGCCCGCTGCCACCACCTCACCGCCGTGAACCCCTGCCTTGGGGCCCATATCTACCACATAGTCGGCCAGCCGGATGGCATCTTCGTCGTGCTCCACCACCAGCACGGTGTTATCGAGGTCACGCAGGCGGGTCAGTGTTTCCAGCAGGCGCGCATTGTCGCGTTGGTGCAGGCCGATGCTGGGTTCATCCAGCACATAGAGGACGCCAGTCAATCCGCTGCCGATTTGGCTGGCGAGCCTAATACGCTGGCTCTCGCCGCCCGACAGTGTACCGGCAGTGCGGTCGAGAGACAGGTAGGAAAGTCCCACGTGGTTTAGGAACCCCAAGCGGGCTTTAATTTCTCGCAAAATGGGGGCCGCAATGGTGGCGGTGTTGCCCCCAAGCGTGGTTTCCAGATGCTCGGTAAACTCCAGCGCCCGCGTGATGGGCATGGCGCAGAACTGATGGATGTTTAAGCCGCCCACCCGTACAGCCAATGCGCTGGGATTAAGGCGACTGCCGCCGCAGGCCTCGCAGGGTTTGGCCGCGCGGTAGCGGTTAAGGTCTTCTCGCGCATAGGGGTTGGTACTTTCATCCCAGCGTTTACGGAGAATATCCAGCGCTCCGGCAAAGGCCTTGCGGGTTTGAAAGCTGCTCTTGCCGCCTTCAAACACAAACGGAATAGCCTCACCGCCGCTGCCATAGAGCAAGGTGTGGCGGATGGTTTCGGGCAGTTTGGCCCAAGGGGTATCGAGCGAAAATTGATAATGACGGCTAAGCGCGCGGAGGTAATAGGCCCCGGTTTTATTCAGCTGAAACCCCTTGCCAAGCTTTTCGCGCCATGGGTGGATGGCCCCTTGGTTGAGGGTGAGCGTTTCGTCGGGTACCACCAGCTCGGGAGCAAAATAAATGACTTCTCCTAACCCGTCGCAGGTTTGGCAAGCGCCAAAGGGGCTGTTGAAGGAAAAGAGGCGCGGTTCCAGCTGTGTAGTGTGCCCGCACAGGGGGCAGGAATGATTTTCGGAAAACAGCTGCGGCGTTCCGCTGTCGGTATTCATCACCTCAGCCAAGCCGTCGGCCAGTTTTAAGGCTGTGGTCAGGCCGTCGGCCAGGCGCTGCTTGTAGGCAGCGTCGTCGGGCTTGTTGATGAGGCGGTCAATCACCACCGCAATATGATGCTTCTTTTGCTTATCCAGCTTGGGGGCTGCATCCAGTTCGGTGAGCTGACCGTTAATATGGGCGCGGGTATAGCCCTGCTGTTGCCATAGCTTGAACTCGGCGGCGTACTCGCCCTTTTTGCCGCGCACTACGGGGGCCAACAGCATCAGTTTAGCGCCGTTGGATTGGGCACAGATATGGTCAACCATCTGCTGCACCGTTTGGGCGGTAATTTCCTGCGCAGGGTGATTGGGGCAGGTGGCAGTGCCTGCATTGGCGAACAGCAGACGCAGATAGTCGTAAATCTCGGTAATCGTCCCCACGGTACTGCGCGGGTTTTTGCTGGTGGTTTTTTGCTCGATCGCAATCGCTGGGGCTAGCCCATCGATACGCTGCACATCGGGCTTGGCGTTCATTTCCAGAAACTGCCGCGCATAGGCCGAAAGGCTTTCTACATAACGGCGCTGGCCTTCGGCGTAGATGGTATCGAACGCAAGGCTGCTCTTTCCGCTGCCGCTCACGCCCGTCAGCACCGTCAGGCTGCGTTTGGGAATGTTGAGGCTGACGTTTTTTAGGTTATGCTCGTTGGCGCCATGAATCATTAAATGGGTAATGGGCGATGGCGCAGCCACAGCAGCCTGCGGGGTTTTTTGGGCTGTGGGTTTCGAGAGAGTTTTTGGCATGAAATGGGTTCTAGCACGGTTTAGATTTGAACGCAATTTGAATTATGTGCAGAAATGATTTTGCCCCAGCACATGGCCGGGGCAAAATCGTTCGCGCGACGGCCCACTTAAGGGGCCGTATCATACGTAATCAGCTGCCAAGCATCGTTGGTCAGGCTGTAAGGGCTAAGCTTAACTGCCAACCATCGCTGGAAAGTCTGTACAGACTAAGCGTCGTTCCCTCAGTATTATGCACGGTTGCCAAATCTGCCAAACGTGCCTCGGCCTGTGTGAGGGAGTCGAATGGATTCTGCTGCAACGTGGGGCAGCTGGTTTCTTTGCCATCATGCGGCTTGAAAGTCAGCCAATGGTAGGTCGCTTCAAGCGTTTCATTCAGCTTAACCCAACCAGTGCCAGGGTATTGCGTGAACAATTTCCCTTTGGGCGTTACCACCAGAACACGATCAGTGTCTCGGCGCGTTGCTGCCAAGGGGGTAAGGTCTTCCAGCGAGCCGCCAACATGGAAAGCGTTGGATGCCAGAAGTCCCGCAGGGGCTTCTGGATTTACCGGTTGAGGCTCCAGCAGGAGCAGATAGGGGAAGGAAAAGGTCGGTCGTGTGTCAGGAACGATGGGTGGCATCGTTACTCCTAAGGTCAGTGTTGCGTTAAATCGACGCATAGCCCACAATAACCTCATGCGGCAATACGAATTGATTGAAAAAGTGAAGGGGTATAACCCCAAGGCCGATATTGGCCTGATTAACCGTGCCTACGTGTACAGCATGAAGGCCCATGGCGGTCAACAGCGCGCGAGTGGCGAGCCCTATTTAACCCACCCGCTGGCCGTGGCAGGGATTCTGGCTGATATGAAGCTGGATGATGCCAGTATCTGTGTGGGGCTGTTGCACGATACGTTGGAAGATACGTTGGCGACCTACGACGAACTAAAACAGATCTTTAACCGAGAAGTAGCCGACCTGGTTGAGGGGGTGACGAAACTTTCGAAAGTGAGTTTTGAGGACAAGAACGTCGAGAAGGCCGAGAACTTCCGCAAACTCTTGCTGGCGATGAGCAAGGATATTCGGGTGTTGCTGATTAAGTTGGCCGACCGGTTGCATAATATGCGCACGGTAGACGCCAAAAAACTTGATAGCCGACGCAAAACCGCCAAGGAAACGCTGGATATTTTTGTGCCCTTGGCCGACCGTATTGGTCTGCATGGCGTGAAGGCCGAACTGGAAGACCTGGCCTTTCGGGTGCTCGAACCCGAAGAGTACGCCGCGATTGAACGGCAAATGAGCGAGTGGCGTGCCCAGGATAACTTGGTGGCCCGCGTCATTGATGAACTGCAAAGCAAGCTGGCTGAAGCGGGGATTCAGGCCACCGTGAGTGGGCGGGAAAAGTCGGTCGCCTCGATTTATCAGAAGATGGTGCGCAAAAGCTTGGCGTTTGACCAGCTAACCGACGTGGTAGCTTACCGGATCATGGTGGAAGACAAGCCAGCCTGTTACGCCGCGCTGGGGATGCTGCACGACCAGTACAAGGCCATTCCGGGGCGTTTTAAGGATTACATTTCTGCCCCCAAGCCCAACGGGTACCAAAGCCTGCACACCAGCGTGGTAGGGCCTTTTAACAATCGCATGGAAGTGCAGATTCGCACCCAAGCCATGCACGACGTGGCCGAAAACGGGGTGGCAGCCCATTGGGTGTATAATCACATTAAAGCCCCCGATACCCCCGATGACCTTGGCAACGAGCTTAAGCTCCAATCGTTTACCACCAAAAGCAAAGGCCGGATTGCCCCCGATGCCATTCCGGTTGAAGCAACCGCCGATCGTAAGGCTGCTAATAACCCCTACCGTTGGCTCAAAAATATGGTGGAACAGCTGCAGGGGCTGGAAGACCCAGCCGAGTTTTATGAAAATGCCCGGCTAGAGTTGTTTAACGAGCATGTGTTTGCCATGACCCCTAAGGGGGATGTCATTCAGTTGCCATCAGGCGCAACACCGTTGGATTTTGCCTATGCCGTGCATACCAAGGTTGGCAACCATGCGGTCAGCGCCAAAGTGAACGGCAGCGTGGTGCCCTTAAGGCGGGTGCTTGAAAATGGCGATATTGTAGAGATAATCACCAACGTCAATCAGCACCCCAACCCGGGTTGGCGCGAGCTGGTGGTGAGCAGCCGTGCGCGCACGCAGATTAACCGTTATTTACGGCAGCAAGAGCGTGAAGAGCAGCTGCGGCTGGGGCGCGAGATTTTGGAAAAGGCTGCCCGCCGCGACGGGTGGCGCTGGGATATGAAGGACTTGGTGCAGCTGGTTAAAAAGCTTCCAGTCGGCCAGATTTACGACGTTGACGATATCTTTGCGGCGCTGGGGCAGGGGCGGCTCTTTCCACGCCAGATATACGAAACCCTGTTCCCGGCCCCTGCCAGCATTGCGCCAGCCGCGCCCATGTTGCGGCAGTTGGATGCTGGGCGTAAAGCCAACAAAATGACCGAAGGCGTGACCGGGCCAGAGACTGCGCTTGATGGAGTCATGGCGGGGATGAGTGTGCACTACGCCAAGTGTTGCAGCCCGTTGCCGGGGGAAGAAATTGTCGGGATTTTAACCACTGGGCGGGGGCTAACCATTCACATGCGCACCTGCCGCAACCTAGAACAGCTGGCCGACCAACCCGACCGGTGGTTACCCGTAAACTGGAGCAACAGCGCTGAAAAAGGCGAGATGCGCGGGTTTATTTGCCGATTACGATTACACGTCAATAACGATACCGGCGCCTTGGCGGTGGTGACCAGTACGGTCGCGAACCTTGATGCCCACATCATCGACATTGCCACCGAACACCGTGGTGCCGACAGCATGAGTATCCGTTGCGAGATGGAAATTCGGAACAAAGATCACCTTAACCGACTGATCGCGAACCTTTCAGCGCAAAAGGCGGTGCTACGGGTTGAAAAGATCTATGGCTGGAATTAGGCCATGAATTAGGCCAGCCAACATAGGCAAAGTTATCTTACTTTAATCTTAGTTTTTTAGGTGATGGGGTGGACAGCCACCCCAAGAATGGTTACACCAAACCTAGCAAAAATCATCAATGAGGAGGCTGGCACGTGAATCTGCTGCAAGTACCAGCGAACCGTAAGCGCGGCATTCATGCCAGCCGACGTAGCAATTCCATCGGCTCGCTCATTCAAGAGTCGGTCTATCCAACCATGGGTTACAAGGCCTTAGGCCGCTGGCTCTTTCTTAAAATTATTCGCCAGACCCACGATGAGCATAAGGTAGCATTTGGGGCTGCGATTGGGATGTGGGTGAACTTTCTGCCAATTCCAGGCTTTGGAGGAGCAATTTCGATCGCCTTGGCTTGGCTTTTTCGTGCCAATATCCCCACCGCGGTTATTGCGCAATTCCCGAGTAATCCATGGACTTTCCCGCTCATCTGGTGGGTTTCCTATATGGTTGGCATGTTGATTTTACCCATGCCGGAGGGGAGCATTTCCTTCGGGACGCTGATTGGTAACTTTAACTGGGACTTTCTTATGAGCAACATCATTCCTCTGCTAGAGGGCGTGCTGTTACCGATGGTGATTGGAGGGCAGGTTCTAGGAATAGTCTTGGGCATCATTACCTACCGGGTGATGTACCGCCAAGTGGGGCTGTTCTGGGACCGTCGCCGCGCCCGTAATGCGTTACGCGAGGCGCAGACCTAACCTATGCTCGCAGGCCTTGGGATAGACTGCTGCCAGAGTGACCGTATGGCCCGCGCTCTTGGGCGCTTTGGCCCGCGCCTGTTGCAGCGGGTGCTGACAGCAACCGAGCAAACGCAGCGCCACTGGGACGGTGCCGCCCTGGCCAAACGCTGGGCGCAAAAAGAAGCCGTCGCCAAGGCGCTGGGGACGGGGATTGGTGCCCGCTTAAGCTTTCAGGATATTACCATTACCCATGACGCCCACGGCGCACCGCTGTGTGCCGTACGTTCCAGGCCGGGCAAAGTGCTGGTAAGTGTCACCGATGAGGCTGGGGTAGCCACGGCGGTTGCGGTATGGGAGCATGCCTGATGCCAACCCCGCAGCAAAAAAGTCGTGTTCAGGTTACGGTGGTGGCCGTGGCAGAAGGCTTAGGGTTTGTTAAACAATTGCCGGTTCCGAGGCAACAAACGCTTGCCTGGGCCGTGAATGCGAGTGGTCTCTATGCACGTGCGCCGCAACTGCGCGACCGGCCCATCGGGGTGTGGGGTAAAGCCATGAACCCAGCCACGCAGGTGGCCGCGGGCGACCGGATTGAAGTCTATTCCC
>JAIXXE010000121.1 GCA_027490875.1 Alphaproteobacteria bacterium | reverse complement strand
TGACGGCATGGTCAGCCCTCTAGGTTCTGTTTGGCGATCTCAAGCGCCTTCGCCACGGTCTCGTCGGACGACTTTAGCAGGGCTTCCGTCTTCCCGCTAATTGCCTTCTTGGCGCGGTCGGCAGCGGCAACCATATGCTGCGCAGACATCACCCTGCCACCCGCCTTACGCTGAGGGCGGGTAAACCGTTCAATCTCTTCCAAGATCTCTCTGTCAGACATTCTCGGTTTAGCCGGTGTCTTTTGCTGAGCGACCCCCTCCTGGGCTTCCTGTATAATCTCAGGAGCCAAGCGCGCTCCAGCCGCAGCCGGCGCTGTTACAACGGACGGCACCCTCTCTGCCGCGCCAGCGATAGCGCCGGATGTCCTCGCGATCTCAGAGGTCAGCTTCGGAGAGCTGGCCCCGAGGCCCGCGATTGCAGCAGCGATATGGTATGGGTTCATGGAAGAAAGAGCCCAACCGATGTTCGCAAGCTGTCCGCCCGTCAGGATGGTAGACCATTTCGACGGAGTCCCCGCCGCTTGGTGGATTGAAGCACCAGCAACCATGTACGGGATTCTTGGATCATACTGGGCAAGATCACCGATGAAGCGACCCTTCTGAACGTCGTCCTGCGCCTTGATGAAAGAGTTCAGCTCACGGACAGCACTGACGTTATCTCCGGTGTTCAGAGATTTCCGAATTGTTCTCAGTCGGTCATCAATCTCTTGATACTTCTCCATGAGCTTAACATACTCAGGAGAAACATTGGCCATAGCCTGACGCACGCCAGCGTTTACTTTCTTGACGGCCTGAGAAGTCATGCCAGTCGTTTCTTCACCAATTTGGTAAAGATTTCGCTTTAGCTGGTCGAAGCCTTCAACGGTTCTGGCAGGGCTCGTCGTCGGCTGCGTGAATATCTTCGCAAGCCTGGTCTCAAGGTCGTCCAGATAAGTGTGCGCCTTCAGCGACGGCCCGAATGACGTAGACCTCGGCCCGATGGTGCTGCGAGCCTCTGCAATCGCGTCAAGGATAGGCTGAGCCGGAACGACCTGCTTAAGAGAAAGAGCATTCGCCTTGTCAGCCGCCCACGCGGTCATTTCTGCATCGCGCATCTTGCGGGATGCCGCAGAAACCGCGCGCGAAAAATCCTCGGCTCGCCCTTGGCCTTTTGCATAGGTGTTAAAGGCGCTTTTAATTACGGGGTCTTGTGCTTTCCCGGCTTCAAAAGCGACGCTGTACGCTGCCTCGGGAACCTCGGAGAGAGTGGACGACGCCTTACTTGCAGCAGGCACACCGACGCCACTGGCCAAAGCGCCGGCCACCTTTGTTGCCCCATAGATCGGGTCCATGGCTCCAGCGGTAATCTTCCCCAGCGTTTCAGCGCCAGACAAGACTCTGCCTGCGGCAGTAGCGGTCCCAACAGCCTGCGCGCCCCTACCAAGAGCGGAGGCCCCGCCGCTCACCGGTATCGCCGCCACGGAGAGGACAGAATACGGGTCCGTAGCCAAAGCCTTCTTAAACCCACCCACCGAAGTGAAGGGTTCAATGATGGCGTTAAAGACGGCTTCGGTCTGCGCCTTCTGTTCAGGGTCTTGGACAGCGCCGAAAGCGCCTTGGACTTTGGAAACAGCGCCAGAGCCGGCCTGCTTCAAAGCGCCAAGCGTCTCACTGGGATTCAAGATGGCCTGCGGAATGGCAGCTATTGCGCGGCCAACCGAGGGAAGGAACTGTTCTTTAAACCCTTGGAAGACCTCGCCAGCGGGAGCGTTCTCCCAATACTGCAAAGATCTGTCTTTGGGTTCAGGCAGCTTCGGGCGCTGGTCAGGCGATAGCTGCTGATTGAACTGCTCGTACGTGGGGCCAGTGTACGTCCGACCCGGAGCAGGCTGCGCTTTTTTCGCCTCCTCCTCTTGGGTCTGACGCATAAACTCTTCGTAGGTCGGCCCGGTAAAAGCGTTCATCGGGAAATCTCCAGAACAGCCCTGGCCGTACCTGCGCCGTTGCGGGTTTCAAAGTCGCGGTATGCCTTTGCCTTTTCCTGCGGATCGACATTTTCCATCTGCATGAACCTGACAAAGTTGCCCGCTTCTCTCTTGTTCGTAGAGTTAGCCAAGGCACGAGCCGCATACTTCTCCGGCGGGTTCAGGTCTTCGAACAGCTTGACCGCCCCGTTCAGGTGGCCAAACCGCTGGAAGTAATTGTCCATGAAGGCAGACTTATCCTTCTCGTACCGAGCCTGTTCAACAAGGCCAGAAGCGATCAGGCGGTAAGCCTGCTTTGACTGACCGATGTTGGGGGTCGCAGAAATGGCCTGCTGGACGATGAAGCCCGGCTCTCTGGTGCCGAAAGAGCTGGCAAGCTGGCCACCCAGACGGGTAGCGTCCTTTGACAACTCTTCTATCTTGGCGCGGTCGTTCGGGTCAAAGAGGGGTTCTTTCCCCAAGACCCGCATGAAGTCGTTAACGCCTTCAGCGAACGCACGCCGCTGCGGAGCAAACTGACCAATCGTGTTGAAGCCCTCATCAGGAAGAGCCTCCACGTTCGACAACATGCGCTCAAGAGACGTTAGCTGAGCATATGCCGCAGATCCCTTGTTGGTCTGTTCCAACAGGACCGGGCGTGCTCGGGCCGCTTCCGTCTGACGATATTCTTCCGGCCCGTAGGCGATGTTGTACTGACCGGGAGGATTAAAGTCTTCAGGCGCCTGTATGGTGGCCTGCCAAGTCCCGACATCGCGAGCGATTGGACGCGACCGAACAGGCTCAGCCTTGGTTTCCGTCTTCGGAGCGGCTGACGGCTGCTGCCGGGCCGGGGTACCCGTAACGACGTTAGTTCCAGCACCGGGAGCATCTTTGCTGTCAGCGGAGACAGGGACCGCGCCAAGCTTCGGATCAATACCCGGCAGCGGGTTAAGATTGGCGTCAGTGATCTGCGTGCCGGGATCAAACGGCTTGCGCTTATCCACGACAACCCAACCCTTACCAAGCACCCACTTGCGCTCGTAAAGCTGGTTGAACTCC
>JAIXXE010000144.1 GCA_027490875.1 Alphaproteobacteria bacterium | reverse complement strand
GACGCTTGATGAGCTGATAGAATTTTTCGTTCAGGTTTGCCATCGGTTAGGCCTCCTTCTTGGTCTTGGCGGCTTTGGGTGCGGCGGCCTTTTTCGGGGCAGCCTCCTTAGCGTCGGCTTTGGCAGCAACCTTTTTAGCCGCAGTGGGTTTGCTTGCTCTGCCTTCGGCCTTTTCAGTCAGCAGACGGGCGGTCAGCAGCTCCACGGCGTGCTTGGTCAGCACCAGCTTTTCGCGCTTGAGAATATCCATCACGTTGGCACCCGCCGTTGGGATGACCTTAATGAAGGGCAGGTTACGGCTGGCGCGGTCGAAGTTTGGCTCCATTGCGTCGACAATAAAGGTCGCATTGGTGGCACCAAGCTTGATGAGGCTGGCAGCCAAATCTTTGGTCTTGTGGCTGGTCATCGTGGCTTCATCGATGATGATGAGGCTTTGGCTTTGCGCTTTGCTGGCCAAGGCCGATTTCAACGCGAGCGCACGTACGGCCTTGGGCAGGCTGCTGCTAAAGTCGCGGCCACGTGGCCCAAAGGTAACACCACCACCCACAAACAGGCTTGGGCTTTTAGCACCGTGGCGGGCGCCGCCGGTTTTCTTCTGGCCGTAGACTTTCTTTTTCGTACGGTCAATTTCGCCACGGGTTTTGGTAAACGCCAAGCCAGCACGGTGGCTGTCGCGTTGCCAGGTTACCGCGCGGGCCAACAGGTCGGTACGAACTTCCACGCCAAACACGCCTGGATTTAACTCCAGAGTACCGGCCTTTTTGCCGCTGAGGGTCAGGATTTCAAGATTCATGAGGTCGATTCCTTACTTGGCAGCCTTGGGGGTTTTCTGCTTGGCAGCATCGCGAATCATCACGTATCCGCCTTCGGCACCGGGTACGCTGCCTTTAACCAGAATCAGGCCTTCGTTGGCATCAACCCGCACCACGACCAGATTGTGGGTGGTAACGGTTTCTGCCCCGTAGTGACCTGGCATTTTCTTGCCCTTAAACACTTTACCTGGGTCTTGGCGTTGGCCGGTAGAGCCTGCACTGCGGTGGCGAATGCTCACCCCGTGCGTGGCGCGCAAGCCGGCAAAGTTCCAACGGAACATCGCGCCGGTAAAGCCGCGGCCTTTGGTAATCCCCTGCACGTCAACCTTTTGGCCTTCCTTAAACAGGTCGGCTTTCAGTTCGGTGCCTGCGGCAATCAGGTTTTCTGGCAGAACGCGGAATTCGGCAATCTTGGCAACCGGCTTGGCGTTTAGGTGCTTGAACATCCCTTGCAGTGGCTTGCTAATGCGGCTTTCCTTTTTGGCAAACGCGCCAACCTGCACAGCATTGTAGCCGTGACTTTCGGTGGTGCGCTGGGCCAAAACGGTGGAATCTTGGACTTGCAAGACTGTTACGGGTACGTGACGGCCAGCGGCGTCGAACACGCGGGTCATCCCGACTTTTTTGGTGACAAGACCTGTACGGGTTTGGTTTGGCATGATGGTATCCTCCCCTTTTCCCTACAATTTAATCTGTACGTCCACGCCGGCGGCGAGGTCGAGTTTCATCAGCGCATCGATGGTCTGTGGGGTTGGCTCCACAATTTCCAGCACGCGCTTGTGGGTGCGGAGTTCGAAGTGTTCGCGGCTCTTTTTGTCGATGTGCGGGCTGCGCAGGACGCAGAAGCGCTCAATTTTGGTCGGCATGGGGATGGGCCCACGCACTTTGGCACCAGTCCGCTTCGCGGTGTCGACGATTTCCAAGGTCGACTTATCGAGAATACGGTGGTCGTAGCTCTTTAAGCGAATGCGGATGTTGGTGGTGTCGGTCGACGCTTTAGGGGCGGCTTTTTGTGCCATTTTTGGTGCCGATTTGGCAGCAGCCGGTTTGGCAGAAGCTTTGGCAACGGGGGTGGCCATGGGGCTCATCTCCTTGTGGCACATTCCCTTTCGCCAAGGGTAGAGGTGCGGTTTATAGCAACCTTCATAACAAAAGCCACCCTGCGGTTGCCTGTGCAGGGGGGCTTGGGAGGCAATGTTTGGCGATTTTCTGCCCCTCAATCCATTCTCTGGGCGGTTTAGGTGGCGGTAAAACCCCCTACAAACCCAGAACTTTGCCCGCTTTTGGCAGGCTTGATGGCTCCTATAGGCTGCTGTGGGGGGGGTGTCAAGGGCTATTTTGTTGCAGAATAAAGAAAACGGCGCCCATGGGGGGGCGCCGTTTCGATTCAAGGGTAGCGGAGGGCTTAGGCTGGCATGAAGCTTCTTGCTACCGCCACATCAACTTGCATCGTTCGGGAAAGAAAATACAAGGTCGCATAGTGGATTTGATCCACGAAGGCCGCTTTGCCCCCCTCGACCAAGGCTTCGAAGCCCCCTTGGTCGAACATACTGAACTGCCCCATCTCGCCGTCAGTCTCGGGGCGGTCGGGTGCAGTGAGCCTCTGGTATTCTTCTTTTGTCAGAGTCAGAAGAAAGCCAGTGCTCGCGATATTCTTTTCTTCCTCTTCAAGCGTATTTTCATCATACTGCATGAAAGTTTCGAACAGAACGAGTCGGCTTTGATCAATAAGCAACCCGGTCTCTTCGAAGAACTCTCGCACCGCAGCTTGGCGCTGGGTTTCGCGTTTGGTCTGATTGCAATAGCCACCGGCCATGCAATACATCCCTTCTCTTTCCCTGCTGCGGCGGATTCCAAAGGCTAGTTTTCCTTCGTATTCCGCAATGATACAAACACTTGCACCGCTTTGTTTCCAAGGCGAGAGGTCAAGGTAATTCTGACCGGGGTAGAGAATCGCTGTCACTGCGCTGGTTGCATCACGGTAGGGCGAGCCAACTTTACCAATTCTGGCCTTGCCGTTTGGGGCCAACTCAGGGCCATTCTGCAGGGCTTGAAGATGGGTTGATACTTCCTCTGGTGACATCCCGCTGGCGACAAAGACGTCCCAAAAAGCTGCAAAGAGTTGAGGGGGCATGGAATTTCTCCTGCCACAGGGAAAAGATAAGGTTGGCCCGTGGCTTATTATTAACTTAGTATACAGTTATGATTATGTCAACGAAAAAGTTTAAAGGGGGCACGAAAGCCCCCCTGCCCTTAAGCTACAGCCTACCCTGCGTTGGCCAGTGCGTTCATTTCGTCGGGGTTGAAGACCTTGCGCATGTCGATGTGCACAATCATTTTATCTTCATGATTTGAAATGCCTTTAATGTACTCGGCGCCTACGCTTCCTGCCACCAAGGCGGGGGGTGGGGTGATGGTATCGCCCGGAATGCGCTCGACTTCCCGCACGCCATCAACAATCAGGCCAATCACCATGCTGCTGGAAAGCTCCACCACGATAATCCGGGTATCTTCGGTGGCGGGCTCGGAGGCCAGCCCAAAACGCTTGCGCAGGTCTACCACCGGAATAATCTGGCCGCGCAGGTTAATCACCCCTTCCACAAAGCCCGGGGCCTGCGGCACGGGGGTAATGGGGGTGGGGCGAATGATTTCGCGCACATCGAGAATAGGGAGTGCAAAGGTTTCGCCAAAGAGTTCAAAGGTTACAAGCTGTTGAAGGCTTGCAAGAGTGGATTCCTTAGACCCGTGACGCGCGGCAGCATTAAGCATGAGAGACCTTTCTGAGGTTTTTTATTGTTCGTAGCCTAGCTGGAATGCACGGGACTTATCAAGAGGGGGAAAGTCTGTCAGCCTCTGGGGCGTGGATTTTGCGCAACTTACCGACCTTACCGCTCAGGCACGCGCGTTGCCGATTGCCCGCCGTTATGGGCGCGTGGTGGGGGTAAACGGGCTGGTGGTTCAGGTAGCAGGATTGGACAAGGTGGCTCTTGGCAACCGTGCCACGATTGTCGGACAGCGCGGCGTGCCCGACCTCCCCGCCGAAGTGATTGGCTACGGGCAAGGCACCACCATGCTGATGCCTTTTGGGCCGATGGCGGGTATTGGGGCCGGGCAGCAGGTGTACCCCGATGAAGCGCCCCCCAGCCAGCGCATCAATGCCAGTTGGCTGGGCCGCGTGGTGAATGGCCTTGGCCAGCCACTGGATGGTGGTGGGCCGTTGGCCCCCTTGGGCGGGAGCATTATGCCGCTACGGGCGCCGCCACCGCCGGCCTTTACCCGCCAGCCGGTGGGCCCCATGCTAGATACAGGCGTGCGGGTGCTCAATACCCTGTTGCCGCTCTGTGAAGGCCAACGGTTGGGGATTTTTGCGGGTTCAGGCGTGGGCAAGAGCGTGTTAATGGGCATGCTGGCCCGCCACAGCAAGGCCGATGTTAACGTGATTGGCCTGATTGGCGAACGTGGCAAAGAGCTGAACGAGTTTCTACACGAACAGCTCGGGCCTGAAGGGCTTGCCCGCAGCGTGGTGATTACCGCCACCAGCGACGAAACCCCGTTGCTGAAGCGGCAGGCTGCCTACCTGACGTTGGCGGTGGCCGAATTCTTTCGGGATTGTGGCTACAAGGTGCTGCTGATGATGGACAGTGTAACCCGTTTGGCACAGGCCCAGCGCGAGATTGGCCTGGCGGCCAACGAGCCCCCTACCACCCGTGGCTACACCCCCAGCGTGTTTGCTGAGCTGCCAAGGTTACTGGAGCGCGCCGGGCCGGGCACGGGGACGGGGAATATTTCGGCAATCTTTACCGTATTGGTGGAAGGCAGCGATATGGAGGAGCCCGTGGCCGATGCGGTGCGGGGGATTTTGGATGGGCACATTGTGCTGTCGCGCGAGCTGGCCGAACGGGGGCACTTCCCTGCCGTAGATGTGCTCCAAAGCGTGAGCCGGATGGTGCCCAAATGCTTGGCGGCGGAGCAAATCCCGCTGGTCCAGCGTACCCGCCGCCTGCTGGCGACCTACAACGACATGGCCGAGCTGATTCGGCTTGGCGCCTACACCCAAGGGGCCGATGCCAGTGTGGATGAGGCTATTGCACTGACCCCCAGCCTTGAAAAGGTGTTGCAGCAGTTACCCACCGAAGGCGCCAGCCAAGCGGAAAGCTGGGCCGCGTTGGGGCAGGTTTTTCAGGGGTAAGTTGTTGTAAAGGATTGGGGTAAAAAAGTAACAAGGCTGGGGTGCACCCAGCCTTGTTGTTTCAAATTGGCCCACATTCAGTGGACTATTTCTTTTTGTCGCGGGAGATTGGGGGCTTGGAACCCTTAAAAACCCCCATGCGTCGTGCTTCAATCATGACAGAGGGCGGAAACTCCCGGTGCGTTGAGTGTCCTTTCCCCGCCTTGAATACCGCGATGATAAGCAAGGCTGCTTCATTGTCTTCTGCTTTGTTGGGCCAGCGACCATGCATAGTATGAAATTCAACCGCGCGGCCCCACAGCATTCGATCGGGTTCCGTGTTTGATTCTGGTAGGTAGCTTGACGAACGACCAATATAGTGCCGCAAGGCACTCTGGCTCAGACCTTTAGACACTGGAACTACTCCCAAGTTTGAACAAAAAAACGTCTATGTCTCATTGACGTATAACGCCCCTTCAGCCACGCATCAACAAAAAACCGCCCATCGGGCGGCTTTTGCAAGCAATCGGGTTACTTGGTGAACTGAATGTAGGCGACATCGGCGGTATCGCCCACGCGGTGACCGGCCTTGATGACACGGGTGTAGCCGCCTGCAACATCCTTGAACTTAGGAGCGACTTCATCGAACAGCTTCTTCAGCAGCAGGGGGTTGGTGATGGTCTTGGCGACATCACGGCGGGCGGCCAGCGTATTTTCGCGGGCTTTGGTGATGATCGGCTCAATCACGGGGCGCAGGCTCTTGGCCTTGGCCACGGTGGTTTTGATGGTGCCGTGCTCAATCAGGTTCATGCACAGGCCGCGCAGCAGCGCCTTGCGGGCGGTGGTGTCGCGGGTAAATTTGCGGTGCTTGACGCCGTGGCTCATGGTATAAAATCCTTAGCTTACTTTAAGTTCTTAAACTAGCTTTTCAGCTTTTCTTCTTTAAACACAACGTGCTGACGAACGCGGGGGTCGTACTTACGGAACTCGAGCTTACGGTCGGCCGTGTTCAGGCTGCGCGGGTTCTTTTTGGTCACGTAGTAATAGCCGGTCTTGCGGCCATCGGGCAGTGTGGCCGTGCTGACCAACTTGATAAAAATTGCATTGCCACCACGTTTGGCCATTGTCGTCGCTTCCTGTTAATAGGGGCGGCTTTACCCAGATGCACGCCTGCTGTCAAGCCTTTTGGTTGGGTTTGGCTCGCTTATTTAGGGATGGCAGCAACCGCCAGGGTATCGGCGCGCTCGTTTAAGGGGTTGCCTGCATGCCCCTTCACCCACACCCAGCTTAGTTTGTGCGGCAGGGCGGCGGCAAGCATGGCCTCCCAGAGGTCACGGTTTTCCACCGGCTTGCCTTGGGCGGTACGCCAACCCTTGCGGCGCCAGCCGGGCAACCATTCGGTAAAGCCTTTCATGACGTATTGGCTATCGGTATGGATTGTGACGGCGTGGGGGCCTTGCAGGTTACGGAGCAGTTCGATGACGGCGGTTAGCTCCATGCGGTTGTTGGTGGTGGCCGTAGTACCGCCCGAACCTTCGCGGGTTGTTTGGCCCTTTATATTTACCACAAAGGCCCACCCCCCCGGCCCCGGGTTTCCGCTGCAGGCGCCATCGGTATAGGCCACACCCTGTGGTAAATTTGTTTGATTGGGGGGTGCGGATGGTGATAAGTCTAGGCTGTGCTGCATTGGTGTGCTATGCCACAGGTCATGAGCTCTGCGCTGCCCAAACGCCCAACGAAGGGGCAAAAAATCATTAAAAAACGCCTGAAGGTGAGCAGTAAGGATTGGTTGCGTCGCCAGCTTGATGACCCCTATGTGCGGAAGGCTCAGGCCTTAGGTTACCGCGCCCGCGCTGCCTTTAAGCTGCTGGAAATTGATGAAAAGTTTCATGTTCTGGCTGGCCGTACCCGCGTGGTAGACCTTGGCTGTGCCCCTGGCAGCTGGGCGCAAATCTGTGCCAAGGCCAAAATGACCGTGGTGGGGATTGATGTACTCCCCTGCGCGCCGCTGGCAGGCGTAAAATGGTTGGAAGACGACTTTACCACCGAGGCCGGGCTAGCCGCCGTAGCCCTTGCGCTGGGGGGGCATGCCCCCGACTTAATCCTGTGCGATATGGCTGCCAATACGGTGGGGCACGCTGCCACCGATGGCCTGCGCACCCAGCAGTTGACCGAATTGGCTGTGGACTATGTGCTAAGCCATTTGGCAATAGGTGGGCACTTTGTGACCAAAATCTTCATGAACGGCTACGAAAACGAGGCCAAGAAGCAGCTTGCCCCGTATTTTGAGCGCGTTCAGCTGTTTAAACCGCCAAGCAGCCGTAGTGAGAGCCGCGAGACCTTTTTGGTGGCCTTGCGCCGTACTAAGCTTCTTTAAAGGTGGCTGGCCCTGCAGGTTATAATGACCCTGCGCAGTTTGGCGTAAGGTAAGCACCCTTCCCAAAGCCCTGCGTTTGGCGTATAGAGTGCACCATGCTATGGTTTCTTGGAAATAAGGGTAAAAAACCCAAAACCGATTCTGTGAATCTTAACGTGGTAGACCCACGCGATGTGGATGGCCATTGTTTAATTACCGGTAACCTGCAAATACGCGGCGATGTGTACTTTAGTGGGCAGCTGCGCGTGGATGGCCGGGTGGATGGCAAGGTTTCGGTGTTTGAAGGTGGCAAAGGCCAGCTGATTGTAAGCAAAGGCGCCGTGATCAACGGCCCCGTATATGCCACCAACGTGTTGATTGACGGCACCATCAACGGCCCGATGGATGTAGAAGAAAAGCTGGAATGCCGCACCAATGCCCTCATTCGGGGTAAAGTGATATACGGCACCATGACCATTACCGATGGCGCGAAAATTGAAGCCCAGTGCACTCAGCGCACCAGCACGGTTGCCCTGATGAACGACGAAGGCATGCCGACCCAGCTGCTCGCCACCAAGGATGTGACAACCAAGGTCACCGATTAAGGCCTAAGTAAGCCATTGTATGCCGCTTTACCCGTATTTAGGAACTCTTCCAACCCTTGCCGATGATGTTTGGGTAGCCCCCACCGCCGTGGTGATTGGCGATACCGTGCTCGGCCGTGGGGTTAATATCTGGTTTGGCGCAGTGTTACGGGGTGATGTTCATCACATTCGGGTCGGTGCTGGGACGAACATTCAAGATAACGCCGTGGTGCATGTTACGACAGGTAAATTTCCTTGCCTGATTGGTGAGCGCGTGACGATTGGGCACAGCGCGGT
>JAIXXE010000004.1 GCA_027490875.1 Alphaproteobacteria bacterium | reverse complement strand
TCCACCACCACGGCCAAATGGTAGGTGGGCAGGCCGTCGGCCTTCATAATCACCTGCATATCCACGTCGTGGTAGGGAATGGAAATGTCGCCAAAGACGCGGTCGTGAAAGCTGCAAACGCCCTCATGCGGGATTTTCATCCGTACCACATGGCGTTCGCCCGCCGCGATGCGGCGCTGTACTTCCTCCTTGCTGAGGTTCAGGCAGTGGCCATCGTACTTGGGGCTTTTACCCAGCTTTTTTTGTACGGCCCGCATGGTATCAAGCCGCTCGGGCGTGCAGAAGCACACAAAGGCATGGCCTTTTTCCAGCAGTTCGTCCACGTACTTTTGGTAAATCGCGCGGCGCTCGGTCTGGCGATAAGGGCCGTAGGGGCCGCCAACGTCGGGGCCTTCTTGCCAGTCAAACCCCAGCCATTTCAGACTGTTAAAAATCGCATCTTCACTGGCCTTGGTGCTGCGCACTTGGTCGGTATCTTCCACGCGCACCACAAAGGTGCCGCCGTGCTGCTTGGCAAAGGCTTCGTTCACCAAGGCGGTGTAGGCGGTGCCGATGTGGGGCTCGCCGGTGGGGCTAGGGGCGATACGGACGCGGACGGGGGTGTTCATAAGGGGCACACTAACACAAGGCTTGGTTGAGGGAGAAGTGTCATCCTGCGTAAAACGAAGGACCTAGGTCTGGATTGGAGTAAAGACCTGGGTCCTTCGCGTTGCTCAGGATGACAAACCGGAGAAGCGGGGACCCTAGGCCTTCTCAACCTGACTGTAATCCAGCTCAATCGGCGTGGCGCGGCCAAAGATGGAGACGCTGACGGTGAGGCGTTCTTTTTCCTCATCGACCGACTCCACACTGCCCGTGAAGTTGGCAAACGGGCCTTCCTTCACGCGCACGTTCTCGCCCATTTCGAAGGCGACCAGGTTTTTGGGCTTTTCGGCCCCGTGAGCCATCACGTTCAAGATGCGTTGGGCTTCGGCTTCGCTAATCGGGAACGGCTTCTTGCCGCGTTCGCTGCCCAAGAAACCGCTGACGTGGGGGGTGTAGCGAATCAGGTGCCACACCGCATCGGTAAGGTTGCATTTAATCAGCACGTACCCGGGGAAGAACTTTTTATCAACCTGAACCTTGATACCCTTCTTCACTTCCACCACGGGCTCGGTCGGGATGACCACATCTTCCACAAACGGCTGCATGGCTTGCAGCAAGACGGCTTCCCGAATGAGGGTCTGCACGCGCTTTTCGTAGTTGCTGGCGGTTTGGGCCACATACCACTTGGCGCCCACCACTTCGCGGGGCTGCCAGGTAATGCGTACCTCGGCCTGTTTGCCCTTGGGGGCAGCCTTGCCGGTGGTAGGCTTTTTGGCCTTGGGCTTGGTGGCCTTCACCACCTTGGCCTTAAGGGCCTTGGGGGCTGGCGCAGCCTTCACGGCTTTGTTTTTGCCACTTTTGGGGGCAACCTTGGGTTTGGCAGCAGCCTTGGTGCCGCCCGTTTGTTTGGCCACATTGCGCTTGGCTGTGGCTTTTTCGGCTTTGGTTTTGGCCATGATTGTGTCTTCTCTTCTCTAAATTTTACAGGTTAAGGCCCAGCAACCAGCTGAGGCCTGCGCCAATCAGCAGGTCGACACTGAGCAAAAACAGACCAATGATGGTTACCAACACAAACACCATCAGTGTCATGCGGCGGGTGTCGGGCATCGAAGGCCAGGTCACGCGGTTAAGCTCGCTGCGCACATCGCGCCAGAAACGCAGGCTGGTCGCCATGTTAAATCCTTGATTATTATTTGTTTGTTCGGCCATCGGGGTGCTCCCTGGTTGGTTGCGTGGCATCAAAAAGCATCCCGCGCGGGGATGCTTGATGGCGGTATCTAGCGCCGTTTGGGGGGGCGCGTCAAGGGGGCTGCTGTGCGGGTACGCTGGCCAGCACTGGGGGCTAACCCAACCGTCAGCCGCCCTGCGGCAAAATCGGCCTGTAACAACACCACCTGCACCGCGCTGCCGCACCGCAGCAGCCCTTTACCGCCCTGCACGCGCCGAAAGGCTTGCTGCCCACCAATGAACATATATCCCTCCAGCTTCCATTTGGGCAGCAGGGCTTCTGCCCCCGTATCGCCCAAGGCCACAAAGCAGCCAAACGGCGCCACACCGGTCACGGTGGCACTAAAAACCTCGCCCACGCGGCTGGTCAGCCAACCCGCCAGCAGGCGGTCGCGGGCTTCCCATTCGGCCTGTTGGCTGCGGCGTTCGCACAGGTTCATGCCTGCACAAAGTGTCTCCATCGCTGGGCTTGCCGGTGTATCCTTGTCAAGCATCGCCAGCAAGGCGCGGTGCACCAGCAGGTCGGCATAGCGCCGGATTGGGCTGGTAAAGTGAGTGTAAAGCGGGAGGGCAAGGCCAAAGTGCCCAATGTTATCGGTGGCGTATTGGGCTTGCATCTGGGCTTGTAACAGGGCCTTTTGTAGAGTCGGGGCGGCTGGGTGCCCTTGCACCCGTGCGGCCAACGCGGCCCACGTCGCCGGCCTGCCGTTGGGTGGTGGGGCGGTAAAGCCCAGGGGGGTGAGAACCGCCCGCAGGCTCTCCAGCTTTTCCTTACTGGGCTGCGCATGCACGCGGTACACGCCTTGGCCAGCGTGGTGCTGCCGGGGCTGGCCGGGGCGGGTGTCGGCACAGCCGGTACTTAGCGCCGTGGCTGCGGCCACGTTGGCGGCAATCATCAGTTCCTCAATCAGCATGTGGGCGGCCAACCGTGGGCGGGCGGCGGCACCGGTCACGGCCCCGTGGGCATCCAGCGTCAAGGCCAGTTCGGGCACATCAAGGGTGATTGCCCCACGGGCTTCCCGTTGCTTCAGCAGCGCCAGAAAGGCCGCATGCAGCTGTTGCATCGTGCCGTGGAGCGCAGCGGGCAACAGGTGGGTGCCATTCAGGTGTGCCTGTACCTCATTATAGGTACAGCGCTTGGCCGAATGAATCACGGCGCGGCAGAAGCGGTAATGGTGCAGGTCGCCCACTGCATTCAGCCACAGTTCCGCGGCCAGCACGGGTTTGACGGTATGGGGGTTAAGGCTGCAAAGGTCGTTGCTAAGGCGCTCGGGCAGCATGGGGATGACTGCACCGGGGAAGTAGGTGCTGTTGCCGCGGGTACGGGCCAATGCATCCAGCACGCTGCCTGCGGCCACGTAATGCGCGACATCGGCAATCGCCACGCGGACATGAAAGCCACCTGTCGTACCGCTCTCATTCCAAGGGGCAGCCCACACGGCGTCGTCAAAATCCTTGGCATCCTCGCCGTCGATGGTCACAAACGGCAGGCTGCGCCAATCCTCACGCGCCTCGTTACGGGCTTCTTGCACTTTGTACCGATAAGCGGGAAGGGCGGCGGCCGCTACTTCTTCAGTGGGTTCAAAATGGTGGGGTAAGGCGTGGTTGGCCACCGCCGCCGCCACCGCCGCCCGCGCCGGAATGACAACCTCGGTGACCAGCAGCAAGGCGCGTTCGGTAGGGTGCGGCGTGCCTTTCACAAACTGCCCCGCGTGCAGGGTCAGGCCTTTTGGGGCATGGAGGTGCCATTCTATTCCTGCCAAATCGCGGTGCAGCACGCGGCCACACAGCATAGCGCCAACCGGCACCACTTCGGCTACCAAGGTAGGCGGTACAGCCGGAGCTTGGTAGCTGCGCTTGACGGGCAAATTTTTCTGGGTTGGCCTTGGAGAGGCAGAGCGACGACGCATAATACCCCAAACCTTACCTTACCTTGGGGCTTGACGCCAGCACCACGCCTGCGCATGGTGCGGCCCAGAACAAGGAGCTTACCATGTCGGACTTAACCCCACGCCTCAACGGCGCCATCAATGCCCTTAAACAAGAGTTTGCAGGCTTGCGCACGGGCCGTGCCAGCCCTGCGTTGCTCGACAGCGTGACGGTGGAGGCCTACGGTGCCAGCATGCCCATCAATCAGGTGGGGACAGTGACGGCTGCCGAAGCCCGCCTGCTGACCGTGAACGTGTGGGACAAAGGCATGGTTGCGGCGGTGGAAAAGGCGATTCGGGATGCTGGCTTGGGTTTGAACCCTGCCACCGACGGCCAGTTGGTGCGCGTACCCTTGCCCGAACTGAACGAGCAACGCCGCCAGGAATTGGTGAAGCTGGCCCGCAAAGCTGCCGAAGAAGGGCGGATTGCGATTCGGAACATTCGGCGCGACGGCATGGATGCCATCAAAAAAGCCGAAAAGGATGAGGGTTTGGGTGAAGATGACGCCAAACGCGCCATGGACGTGGTGGAAAAGGAAATTGAAAGCTTTACCAAGCAGGTGGATGACCTGCTGGTGATTAAGGAAAAGGATATCGTGACGGTTTAAGGGGTAGGGTTAAAAGCGTAACGCCGCCTCTAGGGCGGCGTCACTGTTTCAAGGCGCTCGAAGCCTTCTGCAAGGCGGGGAGGCACCAAACGGTGCGCCATACGCCTGAGGTCACGAGGTTTCACCTCTCGCCCATCATGCTGGAGGCGCTCGAGGCATAGACCAATATAGGTTTCGCAGAATACCGCACTCCAACCAGCGTTGCATTGCAGGAGGGCATCGAGCTTTGTCATCGCACTGGCACGACTCTGTGGCGTCAAGTTATGGGAGTCGTAGATGATGCCTTGAGTCTGGCCCATCTCGACTTTCTTCGCGGCCTCTTGGGCCCATTGTTCCACTTGGGCCCACACCGGCTCCCATGGCCCTGGCGCGTTGATGTCGCCATAGACCTTGGCTCTTGCTTGGGCCAAGGAAAGAATCGTAAGGTCAATTTCTTTGGCCAAATGTCTGGCCATATGGCTTTTGCCAGAGCCAGGCACTCCAATCATCATGATCTTAATCATGACACACCCCTTGTTTGAGAAACGGGAGAAAGTTAACTGATAATGAAGTATACATTGAACTTTTACAAAGTCAAGTGTAAGGGGTTTTCCATGAACGAAGCCACAAAGATTCAGCCCAAGTTAAAGCATATTGCGTTTATCATGGATGGCAACGGTCGTTGGGCCACCCGCCAAGGCCTGCCGCGTTTGGCGGGCCACAAGGCGGCCATGGAAAGCATGCAGGCGCTGGTGGAAGAACTGGTGCGGTTGCAAGTGCCCTACGCCAGCTTCTATGCCTTCAGTACCGAGAACTGGAGCCGCAGCGTGGAAGAAGTAACAGGGTTATTTGCCCTGCTGGAACACTACTTCACCAAAGAGCTGGATCGGCTGAAGGCCCAGAATATTCGGCTACAGTTTTTGGGCGACCACACCGAGAACAGCCGCCTGTCGCCAAGTATTCGCAAGATTATTGCCGAGGCCGCCGCCAGCACCGCCGGCAACACCGGCACCACCCTGTTGATTGCCCTGAACTACGGCGGCCACGATGAACTGGTGCGGGCCGCGCAAGGGTTGGCTGCTGCGGGCACGCCGATTACCCCTGCCAGCCTTGAAGGCGCGCTCGATACTGCGGGCATCCCCAACCCCGACCTGCTCATCCGCACCAGCGGCGAGCAGCGGCTTAGCGGCTTTATGCCATGGCAGCTGGCCTATACCGAGCTTTATTTTACCCCAACCTTCTGGCCCGACTTTGGCCCCACGCACCTGCACGAAGCCTTGGCGTGGTATGCAGGCCGCGACCGTCGGTTTGGCAAGGCCTAAAGGCATGCCAGCGCTTCGGGCGTTGGGCCTTTTGCGGCGCTGAGGTTTCTGGTAGGGTATTGCATGCTTCCACCCACCGTACCAACCGACGCCTTGGCCAGCCTCGCCCAGTGGGCGCAGCAAATTCCGGGTGGTGATTTTGTGTTAACAGTCACGCTGTTTCTCTTGCTGTTGGGTGTTCTCATTTTTGTGCACGAGCTGGGGCATTACCTCGCCGCACGGCAAGTAGGGGTTAAGGTGCAGGTATTTGCTCTTGGCTTTGGCCGGGCGTGGCTGCATTGGCACGACCGCCACGGTACCCGCTGGCAGATAGGCTGGCTGCCGCTGGGGGGGTACGTACAGATGCTTGGGCAGGAAGATCTCCGCGCCAGCAGCCAGAGCAAAGATGTCGGTCACTTCATGAACAAATCGGTATCTCAACGCGCGTGGGTGGTGGTGGCAGGCCCCTTGGCCAACGCGGTACTCGGTGTGCTGCTGCTGTGGTTAGCCTTTGGGTGGTTGGGCGAGCAACGCCTGCGCGCCGAAGTTGGTACCGTGCTGCCCGACTACCCCGCCGCCACCTTGCTGCAACCGGGCGATACCATCGTGGGGGTTCAGGGCCAAGCCGTGGCAGGGTGGCCGGGGCTGCTGGAGGTCGTTTCGGCCAACGGGGGGCAGCCGCTGGCGCTAACAGTGCAGCGCGACGCCGCCCTGCGCACGGTGTTGGTAACCCCCCGCGTGCAGCAGCACACCGATATTTTTGGCGAAGTTCATACCGTAGGCCGCATGGGCATTACCCCCAGTGGGGCGGTGGATGTTCTACCCCACGGCCTGGTGCAGGCCGCCAGTCGCGCGTTGGAACGCAGCTATGAACTCACGGCGCTCACGGTAAAATCGGTCTACCGGCTGTTCACCGGCGCCATGAGTGTAGAAAACCTTACCGGCCCCTTAGGCATTGCCAATATTACGGGGCAAACCGCCCATAGCGGGCTTTATGCACTGCTGATGCTGGCGGCGCTGATTTCGGTTAACCTGTGCGTCGTCAACCTGTTGCCATTGCCAGTATTGGATGGCGGGCATCTGGCGTTTTTGGCGCTGGAAAGACTGCGCGGCCGCCCGTTAGGAGAACGAGCGCAGGAATGGGCGCTGCGGGGCGGGCTGGCCTGTTTGCTTGCTATGGCTTTACTGGCCACATGGAATGACATCAAGCGTTTAGGCTGGGTGCCAGCCGTACCGCCCGCGATGACTGCTGCGCAAGGTGGCAGCAGCGCCACACCCTAAGGCTTGCTTCTTGGGGCTGCTGTTTGTACAGTAGCGGCAACAACAGGAATTTTGATGATGCTACGCCTTGCCATGCTTGCCTTGATGTCTGCCTTAAGCAGCCCATTGTGGGCCGCCACTGTTACAGAAATTACCGTGCGCGGCAGCGAACGCGTGGAAGCGGCAACGATTCTAAGCTATCTTCCCTTTAAGACTGGTGAAGTGTTTGACGAAACCCAAACCGCCGCCGTGGTTCGCAGCCTGTATGCGACGGGGCTGTTTGCCAACGTAGAGCTATCCCAGCAGCCTAGCGGAGCGGTTGTGGTGACGGTGGTGGAAAACCCCTTGGTCAACCGTGTGGTCTTTGAAGGCAATAAGGAGCTTGACTCCAAACGCCTTGAAGAGCTGACCCAACTGAAGTCTCGGGCCATTTACAGCCCGCAAAAGGTTCAGGCCGATGTGCAAGCGCTGCAGGCGGCTTACCGCGCCCGTGGGCGCTTTACCACCGATGTAAAGGCCCAGCTCATTCAGCGCGATCAAAACCGCGTGGATGTTATCTATGCCATTCAGGAAGGTGAAAAGAGCCGGATTGCCTCGATTGATTTTGTGGGAAATCGACGCTTTAACGACAGCGACCTCAAGGCTGTGATTGCCACCAAGGAAAGTACCTGGTGGCGCTTCATTTCCACGGCCGATGCCTACGACCCGGCACGGGTGGAAGTCGACCGTGATATGCTGCGTCGGTTCTATCTGCAGCGCGGCTATGCCGATGTGCAGATTACCAGCGGCGTGGCCGAACTCTCCCGCGATAAAAAAGATTTTGTGATTACCTATACGGTCTTTGAAGGCCCTCAGTACGATTTTGGCAATGTGGATGTTGCCCTGCAAGCCGAAGCCGAGGGGCTGGACGTGAATGCCCTTAAAGGCGTGGTAACGATGAAAGCGGGCGAACTGTTCAATGCCAAACGCGTGGATGACACCACCGACAAACTGATTGATGCGTTGGGTGCCCGTGGTTTTGCCTTCCTGGATGTAAAGCCAACCTATCAGAAAAACGAAGCCGAGCGCCGCGTTGACCTGACCTACGCCATTACCCCGGGGCCCCGCGTGTACGTCAACCGCATTAACATTGAAGGCAATACCC
>JAIXXE010000071.1 GCA_027490875.1 Alphaproteobacteria bacterium | reverse complement strand
CCCTGAAACTGCGCCCACACAGGCGAAAGGCCAACACTACCCAGCAGCAACGCCACAGCCCAGCACAGGTTCTTGTTCATGGTGCCACTTTCGGCAGGATTGCTGGGGGCGGTCAAGGGCCTTGCTGCGTAAGCTGGCAGTGGCACCTTCACTGGTAGATTGTATCAGGAAAGAGCTTTAATATCGGCAAGATGATTCCAGCTTTCGCTGGAATGACAAACAACCCTACATCTCTGGCCGATGCACCACCATGGCCTTGTCGCCATACTGTTGCGGCTGGTAGTTATGAAAGGTGGTGGTTTCGCCATGAAACAGCAGCGTCACCACACCCGTGGGGCCCTTGCGATTCTTGCTAATCAGCACCTCGCACTTGCCCTTGGCCTGTTCCAGCTGCTCGCGCATTTTCTGGGTTTTATCGTCCATCTGGTCGCTCGCGCCCAGTTGGCGGGAGAGGTAGTATTCCTCGCGGTACAGAAACACCACCAGGTCGGCGTCCTGCTCGATGCTGCCGCTTTCGCGCAGGTCGCTTAATTGCGGGCGCTTGTTGTCGCGGCCTTCCACGGCACGAGAAAGCTGAGAAAGCGCAATAACGGGCACGTTAAGCTCGCGCGCCACGGTTTTCAGGCCTTGGGAAATCTCGCTCACTTCCTGCACGCGGTTTTCATCCTTGCCGCCGCGCGTGCCGGTCATCAGCTGCAAATAATCCACCACGATCAGGCCAATGCCCTGCTGGCGCTTCATCCGCCGCGCCCGAGCGCGCAGTGCGTTGATGCTCAGCTGCGGCGTGTCATCAATGAACAGCGGCAGCTCGGCCAGCTGGTTGCTGGCCTCGGCGAGGCGGCGGAAGTCGGCATCGCTCAGGTGGCCATTGGTAAGCTGATGCGCGCTGATGCCGGCGGCCGAGGAAAGCATCCGTGCGGCGAGCTGGTCGGCGCTCATTTCCAGGCTAAACACCCCCACCGCTGCGCCGTTGGCGCCCCCCGTAAGCAAGGCCATGGCGGCGTTTTGCGCAATGTTCACCGCCAGACTGGTTTTCCCCATACTTGGGCGGGCTGCTAGGATAATCAGGTCGCTCTTTTGCAGGCCGCCTAACAGGGCGTCGAAGTCGGTAAAGCCGCTGGTCACGCCGGTGAGGCCGGTGCCGGATTTACGGGCTTCTTCGGCGCGCTTAATCACTTCAATCAGCGGGTTGCGGAGGTTCTGGATGGTAACAGTGCCACGGCCTGTTTCGGCCAGCTTAAACAGCTCGCCGCTGACGGCATCGAGCACCTGCGTCACCTCTTCGGGCTTGTGGGCCGACCCCGCCTGCACGCGCAGGCCATCGCCCAAGCCCATCAGTTGACGTTGCAAGTAGGTGGTATGGATAATCTCGGCCAGACTTTTTACATCCTGCCCCAGCGCAGCATTTTCGAACATGCCGCTTAAATGGGGCAGCAGCGCCTGTTCGTCGTCGTAAGGGGTGCCGCGCAGCAGCTCGCGCACGGTAATGGGGTTGGCCTCGCGACCGCGGCCGACCAGTTTATCCACGGCTTCAAAAATGGCGGCATGCAGCGGGACGTAAAAGTGCAAGGCTTGCAGGCTGCCGCCGAGGTCATCAAGCTGGCGGTTGTTAACCATTAACAAGCCCAGCAACGCCTGCTCGGCCGCCACGCTGTGCGGGGTAAGCGGCCCGCTGAGAGTGGTACCAGTACCAACCGAACCCAACGCCGAGGCCAAGGCCTGATTCAGCGGCACGACATTGCTGGCGGGTGTGTTCATGGTGTTACCTTTGCAAAGTGTGGGCACGGTGTAAAGGTGAAAGGCTCCCCAGGTTATCCCTGCTTTACCCCCAAGGGCTGGCGCAGTGTTATAACCTTTGGTAAAGGTACTGCCAACACAACCTGCACGATAAGAAAAGGCCTGCCATGCGATTCCTCTGCGTAATTCTGGGTGCCCTGCTGGTGCCAATCAGCCCCCTCATGGCCCAAGCCAAGGTAAGCTTTGCCGAAGCGGTTAAGGTGGCGGGGCCGAGCGTGGTGAATATTTTTGCCGCCACCCGCAGCCAGCCCAGACGGGCCGTGCCGGAAGGCGTAAACTGGGCAGCCCCCGTGGTGCAGCGGGTGCAGCGTAGCCTAGGCAGCGGCGTGATTGTGAGCAACGATGGCAAGGTGGTGACCACTCTGCATGTGATTACTGGTGCAGAAGCGGTGCGGGTGGTGACGCACGACGGTAAGGAATACAGCGCCACGTTGGTGGCGAGTGACCCGAAGCTGGATTTGGCGATTTTGCAACTGCAACTGCCGCGCGGAACCACCTTGCCCGTGGCCCGCTTTGCCAACAGCGATGCCTTGCAGGTCGGCGATTTGGTACTGGCCGTGGGGAACCCGTTTGGGTTAGGGCAAAGCATCAGCCTTGGGGTGGTGAGCGCGGTGGCACGCAGCCAAGTGGCGCTTAACCCGTACGCGCAGTTCATCCAAACCGATGCCAGCATCAACCCCGGCAACAGCGGTGGCGCGTTGATTGACAGCACCGGCGCGGTGGTAGGCGTCAACACCGCTGTGTTTAGCGGGCCTGAGGGAGCGAGCAATCCGGCGCAGGGTTTGGGCTTTGCGATTCCGGCCAACGTGGTGCGCACGGTGGTGAACGACCTGCTGACCACCGGCCATGTGGTGCGCCCATGGCTTGGGGCGGAAGGCCAAGGCCTGACCTACGAGCTGGTGCAATCGTTGGGCTTGCCTGACGATGATGGCGTGCTGATTACCACTGTGGTTGCTGGCAGCCCTGCGGCTGCGGCTG
>JAIXXE010000068.1 GCA_027490875.1 Alphaproteobacteria bacterium | reverse complement strand
TGGCGACCGCACTTCCTCTGAGCGTCACAATTCATGACGCAACGAAGATGGTGACGACAGAAGAAAGCAAAGCCCTCTATCGAGGGCTGCGTGCTCTTCAGGAAAAGGGCGTTCAGCTCGGCCACGCACCCGATCTGAACTACCACGTCAACCGGGATAGCATGTTCATACCGGGGAAAGAGGTCAGCGTGGAGGTCGGATTCAACCGACTTCGCGATGATCGCAAAGACGACCTGATGCGCGGGCTGACCGCGCTCAAGGACAAGGGGGCCAACTTGCCCCCCGACTACCTTGCGCTGCTGACGCCCTAGCACCTTGGTGCAACCCGGATGGAGGAGGCCCCTCCCGACGGTTGCACCACCCCCTGTTCACGACTTTCGGCCAGACACAAAGCATTCGCTTTGTTGTCTGGCCGATTTTATTATGGCTATTGCGGATATACTGCTGGACCGCAGCGCTAAGCGAGGCCCTGCCGCTGGGCGTAGTCGATCAATATTTTATAGGCCACATTAATCCGTTTAATCATTTCAGCCGCATCGGCGGCCTTGTTCACATCGGGGTGATACTGCTTCACCAACCGTAAGTAACGCGGTTTCAGCAACGCCTCGGTTTGCGGTTGCTCCAGGCTAAAAATCCGGCACGCAGCCTGTACATCGGCAGGCAGAGCACGGCGGGGTGCGGGGCGTTCACCGTTCAGTTCGCGAGCCAAGCGGCTGTTAAAAAATGCGTGCAAATCCTGCGCCGAGGCAAACGCTTCGGCCTTGCTGGGTTGGCCGCGCAGCTGTTCGCCCCAGCCCGGACGCTGCCAGCTGGCGGTGGGTTCTTGCAGCGTGTAAATCTCGCTTTCGGTAAAGCCATCAAGGCCGTTCCAGCGCTTGTTGAACTCTTTAATATGCTTGGCACAGAAGTACTGCCGCCGCTTCAGGTTACGCGGGTCTACCGGGGCCGAGAAGGTTCCCTCGGCATCGCAATCGGGCCAACAGCAGCGGTTCATCGGGTTTGTGCAAAATCCTTATCAACCCCCTATGGGCGAAAACAGCGCCCAAGGCAAGCCGGGGTAAGCCAACACCGCCACCCAGCCCAGCAACAAGGGCACGCCAAACGGCAACGCCTGTTTGGGTGCTAAGCACGCCGCCGGTAACCACAGGGCACACCCCACCGCCAGCGCAGCCAACGCTGGCAGCGGCCCCAACCACGCCACCAATGCCACCAACAGTTTTAAGTCGCCTTCCCCCAAACCCATACGGCGGGGGTAGCGTCGCCCCCCCCACCCCACCAACCACAATGCCCCTGCCACAAGCAACGTCATCAACACATGATCACCCAGCGCCGCCAGCAACCCTGCAGCCAGCAACGGAATGGTATAGATATTCGGCAAGGTATAGGTGGTCAGGTCCAGCGCCATCATCCGGGCAAACAGCAGCGCCACCCCCAGCCCCACCATGCCTAACCCCGGCCAGAGCACCACCGCCAGCACCACCGCCAAGGCCCAAGTAAGGCGCCAGCCCCAGCGCGTGGGGGCCAAGCCGGTCGTGGCAGCCTCGGCCACTCCGGTGGCCTGCTCCCATGGGGTGAGAAAGGTTGGGTTACTCACGGTCGGTGAGGCAGTCTGCACCATCGCTAAAACATAGGCTGGCGCTAAAGGGTGGTTCGTTGCGGCCCATAATGTTGGTGTTCAGCATCAGCACGCGGCCCCAAGGGTCTTGGGCGGTACTGGCGGGCAGGCCCAGTTCGGTCACCAACCGTTGCATATCTTCCAAGCTCCCGCTGCTGAACGGGGCTTTTTGTAAAATCTTTTCCTGATAATATACCACACCTGCCGTAGCGTCGGCATCGGTGCGTGGGTAAAAGTTAAACTGCTGCCAGTTTTTACCATCCATATCATCGCACCAGCCAGGTTTTTCGTTGCCGTCGCAGGCAGTCTGAGCCTCAAGGTAGCCAACCGTTTCGGCGTTTTCCAAACGCTCGATAATTTGCCCTGCCTGCGTTTGATAATCACGCAGACGTTCAAGGTCAATTTCACGGCTGGTAAATTTAACCCCAAGATCGTCTTTTTGGGGTTCCCATGCCGCAAACTCTTCGGCATTGCTAAACCCGCCAGTATCGTCAATCGCATTCTTGCCGCGTGAAAACACCACCGCCAATTGCATCACGATCGGGGTATCTTCTACCTTCACGGGGGTGGTGGCGGTAAAGTATTCCCACGTATTGCCCCATGGGTCGCGGCGCAGGCCGGGGTTGGTGATAATCCCGGCTTCAAACAGCTCATCCAATCCGGCAGGCAGGCGGTTAATCCCCTGCGTAGTGTAATACTTGGCAAGACCATCGCGCAGAGCTGCTGCGTTAGCCTCGGCCTGATCCATCTTGGCACTTTCCAGTCGGCTCATCATTTGCCAACCGCCAACGCCTGCCAAAATAGCCATGATAATCAGGGCCACGCGGGCATCCATCCCAAACATGGCGCCGCGCTGGCTTGAGGGGCTGGGGTAGCATTGCTGGCACATGGGCAGAGTGTGGCGCATGTTGGTTACTCCTTCAAGTTCAGGCGCATGGTTTGGGTATGGCCCCATGGGGTCGTAAAACTTAAAACCGCCATCTGGCCATCGGCCTCGGGGGCGTAATCAAAGCTCTCGCCCCACGCATCATACAGCTTCAGACGGCCATCCAGCGTTGTGTATTGGGCAAGGTCGGGGAATTTCATCGCGCCTGCATAGAAGGCATAGAGCTGTTCGGCCATCGCTTCCATGCGCTTAAGGCTGGTAAGCACCTGCCGCCCGCGCGCACCGCCAATGTTGGCCAGTACAGTCCCCTGCCCCTCACCACGGGCCTGCATCGCAGCCGCCGATTCGGCCTGCCCAGCCGCATTACGGGTAAACATATTGTCGCTGGCGGTCAGCGCCACCTGGGTGTTTCCCCTCCCTAAGGTCTGCTGTTCGGTGTCATCGGTACGGGCTGTTACCTGCACGGTATTACCACCGCGTGTCCGGCCTGCGGTGCCTGCAAAATGCTCGGCACGCTCGAGCGTGTAGGTGTCATCATAACTGGCAGTATCTTCCGTTAAAATAGAAAACTCCAGCGCTGCGGCCAATTCGCGCGCCTGCTGTTGGTCGGCCCGCGCGTTACGGTCTTGCTGGGTCGCCAACTCCTGCTGCGCCCATTGCATGGTTAAGGCACTAAACATGGTCATCCCCAGCATCAGGCCACTCAAGAAGGGGCTCACGATAGGCCTGCCCTAATACCGGTACAGCATGCGCAAGGGGTAAACCTTGCCCTGAACCTCCAGATCAACGCTGCGGCTGTCTATCTGGCGCACCACCACCGGAATATTCAGGGCCTGCTGGCCAAGCTGAGGGTTGGCGGTGCGGGCACTGGCAAAGGCCGCCAAAGCGTCTTCATAGGCCGTGGTATAGGCGGCCATGCTGGCGTCATCAAAACTACCCGAAGCTGGCATTTCGCGGTTAAGCGCGGCGATGATTTCACTGTCGGGGACGCTTAATGGCACGCGCATGAGAAAGCTGCCGCCTTCTTCAT
>JAIXXE010000181.1 GCA_027490875.1 Alphaproteobacteria bacterium | reverse complement strand
GCCAGCATGGGTGGCAATGCGACCACCCAGACCCAAACCGTAATTATTCGGGGGTTGGCGCTGGGCCAAATCACCAAGCAAAACGCGTGGGCCTTGTTAAAGAAAGAGTTCATGGCGGGGGGCTATATTGGCACAATTCTGGCCCTGGTTATGGCCGCGGGGGTTGGCCTGCTTTACTCCAACTGGATGCTGGCGCTGGTGATTGCGCTTGCCACCGTGGCCAACCACTTAATTGCGGCGCTGGGTGGATGGTTTACCCCGCTGATTTTGAAGCGCTTTCGATACGACCCTGCCATTTCCACGGGCGTGATTACCACCACCTTTACCGATGTGGGCGGCTTCTTTGTCTTTCTCGGCCTTGCTACGCTGTTGTTGATGTAACCCAAAAAAGAGGCTCATCGCTGAGCCTCTGGCACGAGGGGGCTGTCGCCGTGCTCGTTTAAGTCGGGTTGCCACAGGGCCGGGTAGGCTTTGGGCGGGAGGTTTAAGGCCTTGGCCATGTAGTTCCAGCCATCGAGCAGGGCATGGAACAGCAGGCGCCCGTTGGTGGTACCGCTTGATGTTTGCACATGCGGCAGTTGCAGCATCAGCACCCGTTCGTCGTGCTGGAACCTTGCCACGATGCGCTGTTTGTAGGCCTGTCGCTGCAACAGCAGTTGGTACAGCGTTGGGTCGCGTTGCTTCAGCACGGGTCGCAAAAGGTAGCGCTCGGCCCCACTGATATGATTTTCTTCACCTACGGCATGGGAACGTAACACCAGCACATGGGTCGCCCCGGCGTCCAAGGCATCCTGAATTGGTAGGCCGTTGGTCAGGCCGCCATCCCAGAGCGTGTGGGCCTTCAAGTTACCCGCAATATAGGGAATGCGGGCACTCGCCTTCATGGCGGCCTTGGCCTTGGCTTCATCGGCCCCGTTAAGATGGAGGGTTGTTGGCAGGCCTGCGGCCGTGGTGGCAGTCAGGAACACGACCTGCTCGGTCTGCTTGAAGTAATCCCACGGCATCACCACCCGTTTGGTGAAGATGTCGTCAATCAGGCCGTCAACATCCATCATGGGGCGCCCAACCAAACCGCGGAGCGGGTTGATGAACCGTTTGCCCTTGCCGTTACGGTCGTACCCAAGACTGCTAAGGTGGCGATGGGTTGTGACGCCGTGTTGGACACGGTTGGCGGCATAATAGAGTGCGGTGATGCCACCGCCTGACGCACCGCCGATGATGTCGGCCTTGAGGCCGTGTTCCTCGAGCAGGCTAAGCATGCCACCGATGGCAGTCCAGCGTTGGCCGCTGTCTTCCGTTATGACGGCGAGTTTAAAGGAATCACGCTGGCCCGATAGGCGGCTGTGAATGAGCTTTGAGACGGCATGCATGGCGAATCTCCTGAAAACGTGATGCAGAGGTTGGCGCGACGTTTAGCAAACTTTATGCATAAAACCCAGTTAAATTTACAGGGCTTTCTCGCGCTTCATCATCCAGGCCTGCTGGGCGATGGAAAGCACGTTGTTGGTCAGCCAGTACAGCACCAAGCCTGCGGGGAACCACAGGAACATCACGGTCATCATCAGCGGCATCCATTTAAAGACCATTTCCTGCACAGGGTCGGTCGGTTTTGGGTTCAGCTTGAACTGCACCCACATGCTGGCGCCCATCAGAACTGGCAAGACATAGAACGGGTCGTACACCGCGAGGTCGCTCATCCATAGAAACTCGGCATGGCGGAACTCGAACATCACCAACACCACCTTGTACATGGCAAAAAAGATGGGGATTTGAATGAGCATCGGCCAGCAGCCGCTCATGGGGTTCACCTTCTTTTCCTTATAGAGCGCCATCATGGCCATCGCCATGGCCTGTTGGTCTTCGCCGTGCTTCTTCTTCAATGCTTCCACTTCGGGCTGAAGCTTCTTCATCTTGGCCATCGCGCGGTAGCTGGTGTTGGCCAGCGGGAAGGTCAGGATTTTCAGCAGCAGGGTCAGGGCCATCACCGCCACACCCCACCCCGCCAAGCCGTACTGACTGAAGGTGGCTTGCAGCATGGTGAGAACATAATAAAGCCCCTTGACCAGCACTTCAAACCAACCCCAGGAAATGGCCTGTTCCAGCCCCGCACCGGCTTCCTTAAGCATGGCATAGTGTTTGGGCCCCGCGTAAACCATGTACTGAAGGGTGGCGGTGCCGCCGTTGGCCGCCACCGTTTGCGGCGCAAACTGAATGCCTGCGGTGTAAACATCTTGCCCAGCCTCCTGCCGGTAGGCAAACTGCCGGCTGGTGACCATACCCGCCGGCGGCACCACGGCGGCGGCAAAGTATTGGCTGGTAATACCCCACCAGCCGCCTGCACCCTGCCAGACTTCGCTCTCCTTCGCCTTTTTAACCGCGCCAAAGCCTTCTTCCTTCAGCAGCAGGGCGTCGCCTTCCCGCAGTTGCCCCATGGGGCCGAAATAGTTAACGAAGTTGCTACGCTCGGCCTTGGTGTAGCCCCCGTGGCGCACCACTTGGGCGTAGGGCGTGAGGGTTACGGGCATGGTCGCGGTATTCACCACCTGCTCGGTCACATCCCACAGGTAACTGTTGGGGCGCAGCTGCCACGTGCGCTGAAAGGATTGCCCCGTGCTGTTGCGCCAGACCATCACAACGCGGTCGGGCTGCTGCAGGTCGGCCTCGGGTTGCCACACGCTTTGGGCGGAGGGGCCTTCAATACCGCTGCCCTGCCAGCCCGCCACCATGTATTCGGCGCCGCTGGGGCTAACTGCCGCGGGGGTGAGCATGGGGTAGCCGCCAACCTCGGTAATTTCGTGGCGGTATTGATTGAGCGTGAGTGTATCGAGCACGCCGCCTTGCAAGGTAATGGCGCCCGTGACGCGGCTATTGCTGAGAGGCAGGCGGGGTAAGTTGGCTTGGGTTGGCACTGTTGCAACGGCAGCGGTGCTAGCAGCCGTAGGGTTATTGGCAGCAGGGCTAACCGTTGCTGGAATGGTGGCTGTTGCCTCTGTTTGTGCAGTTGTTGCGGCATTTTTAACCGGAGCCCCCAGCAGGTGGTGGCCTAAATAGTGTTGGGTGAAGAAATCCGAGACGAATAAAATAGCGCCGCAAAGCACCACCGCCAACAACAGGTTGCGGTTGGTATTGGGTTGGTTAGGCGATTCATAGAGACTCATCGGGTGCACACCTTTTGCATTGGCAAGGCGCTTCTTGCCATGAATCGGGCACCGGGTCAAATACCGGGCCATAGTGGGGGCCATGGTTGGCGCGCGCCCACGGGTGGCATTGCATCAAACGCTTAAGGCCCAACCAGCCACCGCGCCTTACCCCAAAGCGCAGCACCGCCTGCTGCATATAGCTGCTGCAGGTTGGGTAAAAACGGCATTGCCGCCCTAACCAGAACGACAACGTAAGCTGGTACAACCGCAACACCCACGCACCTATGTGGCGCGGCCAGTGGGCCACCGGCAGCGGCATGGTGGGTTAGTCTTCCGCCTTTATGGGTTGGGCCAGTGTAAGCTGCCAGCCCGGCCCAATGCCGTGCTCAACCGCCCAACCGCCTGGCACCTCCAGAACCATATCGGCAGCTTCGGCGGGGCTTAGCGGGCTTTCATCGAAGGGGCGCGCCCACGGGATGGTGGCCACCTGTTGGCCGGCGCGGAAGTAGACCAAATCCAGCGGCAGCGGGGTATTCTTCATCCAGAAGCTCAGGCGTTTGGGTTCGGGGAACACAAACAGCATACCCGTACCACTCACCAAGCTGGTGCGGAACATCAGGCCACTTTCGCGCTCGGCTTCTTCGTCGGCAATTTCGGCCACCACGGTAAGGCTTACGCCGTTAGGGCCTTTTAGGTTGAGTGCTTGCGTCGGCAGCGGTGGCTGCGCGGCCTGTGGTTGTTCGGCGTTGTTGTCGCGCGGGTTTGGTTGGCAGGCTGTTAGCAGCAGGCTGAACAGAATAGCAAAGAGGATTGGCATCAGCGGGGTTCCGTTGCTGGGTTGATGGGTAGGTCATTGCTTTGTCCGCCGCGGAAGAGGTCTTTCAGCAGGCCCGGGGTGAGGATGGAAAGCGGCCGCACGGTTACCTTGGGGTCATCAGTCGGGCCACTGAGGCGGAAGTCGGCCACCACCAAGCCATCTTGGCTGCCCGTGAGCAGTGTGCCCAACAACGGCACCTTGCTGACCAAGCGGTTAAAGGGCAGGGCAGGGGCCAAGCTGCCGTTAAAATCAAGCTCGGACTTACCCCGCCAATACTGGCCAGAGAGGCGTAAATCCATGCTTGGGCCGGTTAACAACGCATTGTTAAGGCTTAAGGCGTCGTCATTTAGCCTCATGGGCAAGATGGCGCGGTTGAACTTGGTGCTGTCGGTGCCAGCCACCAATTGCTCGAGCGAGAGCAGGCCCAGAACCTTCATCATGGTGGGAGGATTCTTAAGCGAGAAATCGAGCAGCTTAAGTTCGCCGACAGCCTCGGTGGGCGTGCGGTAGACCAAGGTGCCAAACAGCTGCCCGCCCTCCAAACGGTCGTACACGCCGGTCGTTTTGAGCGTCTCGCCAAGGTTAGGCACATTGACAGTCAGCCGGTTGCCTTGCCGCAGCAGGCTAACGCTGCCACCCCCTGCTACCTGCCCGGTGAGGCGTTGCAACTGCCAGCGGCTGTTACGTAAATTGGCCTGAATGACCGCCCTCTGGAGGGTGCCGCGGCTGAAGATAATTTTCCCCAACGAGGCATCGAGCACCAGATTTTTAAGGATGGGGTCGTCTTGGTCGAGAGCTTCCAGACCGCGAACATCGAGGGCATCACCGCGCAGGGTTAGGGTACCGCCAGCCAGTCTAACGCTCGTTTGCGTCGCCCCCAAGGTGAAGTTCGGGAGCGTGATACTGGCCTGCTCGGGCTGACGCAACGGCATCACCATCATGCCTGAAACCTTGGCCTCGTGGCCGTTCATACTTAAGTTTTGCAGCACCAGTTCGGCCCCGGGGACAAGGCTTCCCTCGGCCTTAAGCTGCAGCGGCTGCCCTGCCGCCTTACGGTAGTTAAGCACTGGCAGGGTCAGGCTGCTGCCCTTGGCATCGGCGGCAAGGTTAAAGGCCCAGCGCTCGGGCGATGTTTGCCAGGTTTGCAGCGTGGCAATAACCCCGCCCGTGGCCGAAACAACCTGAGGTGCCAGCTGCTGCACCCAAGCGCCTGCCACAGTTCCGCTGGCATTAAGTTGCATCGCGTTGGGTTGGCCGGGCTGAAGGTTCTGTTGCCAGACGACCGCAAGGTCGCCGCCCAACACCGTGGTACGTGGGGCTTCGATGCGCAGAGTTTTATTGGCACTGAGACTTAAAGTGGCGCTGGGCGCTGTAAGGCTGACCGCACCAATGAAGGGCAAGCCAGCCACGGTGGGGCTGCTAACAACCCCACGCAGCAATATGGCGGTGCTGGCAAAGGTAGGCGTGACATTGCGCACCAAGGGTACCCAGATATTGAGTGCCGTGCTGTGCTGGCCGCTGTAGGTGCCGGGGATGGGTTCGCGGAGTTCGGGCAGGGCGTTGAGACGGTTGATGAGTTCGGGCACCGACCCAGCCACTGTGCTGCTGACATATACCATCGTTGGGCTTGGCGAAAAGAGGTTGTTGAGAAAGACATGGACATCGCTGGCCCGTTGGTTACCAACGGTTGCTGCGGGCGCCACCACGCCAATCGTTTGGCCGCGCCAGAAAAAGCGGGCTGGAGTGGTTGACGTGATGATTTTGGCGGGCGGAAAATCATCCATGAACTGAACTGTGCCGCCGGTAATGATGGCATCCACCATCAGGGGACCACAGGTATCGGCACATTTAGGGAACGCATAGGTTTTTAGGCCAACGCGGGCAATCAGGTTACGGTACTGCGCCTCTTGCAGATTCTGACGCAACCATTGGTAGGTGCGCTTTACCTTGGGGTTGGCGTCGGGGTAAAAATCGACCAGCGCCTGAATATCGCCGCCAGGGCTAAAGCCCGTAAGGTTAAGGGTAGGCGAACTGGTAAGATTGAGCACCGTGCCCGAGACCACGAACAGATTCCCCCGCGGTGCCGTGAGTGCCAGCTGATGAATGGTGAGGGTGTCGGCGGGGGCAGGGCGGTAACTTACGGTGGCTTCCAGTCGCGGCAATACAAGGGGTTTGCTGTAACCCGCCGCGGCCGGCAGATTAAGCGTGGCCTGCTTCAGCCGCAGGGTCAGCCATGGTTCGCCCAGCCTGTTACCAGCCATCAGGGTACTGCCTAACGCCATGGTGCCCTGACCGCTGATGGTTTCTTGCAATGTAGGGGGCAGATAGTCGCCAATCACGGCTGCATTGATATCGCCAAACTTGGCCTCAACGCGGACTTCGTTGGCCCCGGCAATGCGCCCCAGCCCCACCAAGACCGGTATCGGCGTACCCTTCACCCCACGCGGGACGACCAAATGTGGGCCAGTCAAGCGACGGATCTTCCCGATGAGGCTGCCGCGTTCGCCACTCTCCTCGTAGCGTTCGATGGCCAACTTGCCATCCTCCAGCACCCATTCGGCGCGTTGCAAATCATCGCGCAGCAGTAGGGTCAGCCCCTCGGCCCGAATCTGCTTCAGGCGGCCCCAGAGGGTGTCGGATGGTAAGGCTTCCAGCCACTCCACCAAGCCATCGTCGGGGTTTTGGGCGGTGCTTTCCCCCCCAACCGGAAAGCCCGCAATGGTGACAACACCCCCTTGGGTGCGCACCAAGCGTAGCGTAACCCCGCGTGCCTCAATCATTTTAGGCGCAATGGCAAAGCGCAGCAGCCGCCCTTTGGCTAACCGAATGGCCGCCGCTTCGCCGTACACCGCAAGGTCACCATCGGCGCCCTTGACCCGAATCCCTTCGGCGCGGAGCACGGGGGCGGTGTCGTAGTAAAGTTGTAGCGTGTCGAAGGATACATCGAGGCCACGGTCGGCCAAAAAGCTTTGCACGCGGGGCAGGTAGGGGAGTAAATCGAGCGGCTGCGCCCGGGTGTGGGCTGCCGCCAACCACATCAGCCCGCCAAAGGCTGCGCCCACCATCAAGCCACCTACCAGCACCACCGTGGTGAAGGACAGGCCCAGCCAACGGCCCAAATTTCGGGCAATCCGACTTAGTGGTTTTAGTTTGACGCGCATGATGGTGTTAGCTTAGGCCGCAAAGGCCACACAGGTAAAGCATACCAAGGCGCCTGCGGCGCTGCAGGCAGGCAGCAATGTTAGGCCGAAGTCGTTTTTTTCAGCACCGTGGCCAATTCGCCGGCCTGAAACATCTCGGACATAATATCGGCGCCACCGAGGAGCTCGGCCTTGACATACAGCTGCGGATAGGTTGGCCAATCGCCAAACACCTTAAGCCCTTGCCGGAGGTCTTCATCGGTCAGAATATCCACAGCATGGTAAGGCACACCCACATGGTCGAGCATCGCCACGGCCTTGGCCGAAAAACCACACATGGGGCTGTCGGGCAGGCCCTTCATGAACAGGATGACCGCGTGTTCGGCCAGCATGGTTTCGATGCGGGTGCGCAGGGCAGGGGCGAGAGCAGAAGCGGTTTCCATGACCTCGTTCTACTAGATTTCCATCTGGTTGCCAATCTCTATCACCTTACCGCGCGGAAGGTTAAAGTAGTTAATAGCCGATTGCTGCAGTTTGTCGAGAAAGATAAAGACCCCCTCTTGCCAGCGGTTAAGGGTATGCCGCGTGCTCGGGACATAGGTGTGCGTTGAAAGAAAGTAACTGAGCCGGTCGGGGTGCTCGAGCCGCAGGCCGTAGTCGGGCAGGCTGGCCAGCAGTTGGGGTATATTCGGGATTTCTTTGAAGCCAAAGATCGCATGGATGGTGGCCACGCCGTGACTGTGATGCGTGACGCGGATGCGCTCGGATTCCGGGTAACGTGGCAGGCGTGCGCGGGCGACTTTAAGAATGAGCGTTTGCCGATGCCAGACCATATTATGATGCAGATTGTACATGAGGGCCGGTGGGGCATGATGTAAGTCGGATGTTAAAAACACAGCGGTACGGTCTACCTTGGGCAGGGTTTTATCCAGATGCTGTAAAAAGTAGTCCAGCTTGGGTGTTTGCCCTTGCGTGAGCAATTGGGTGCGTTGCCGCCCCGTGTACCAGGTGTGCATCAGGAAGAATAATGCCGCCCCCAACAGCAACGGAAACCACCCGCCGCTCATCAGTTTAAGCATCGTTGCCGCCAAAAAGCTGCTTTCGATGATGAGGAAGACCAGCAGCAACGCGTACATCAACCAGCGCCAGCGTGGTGCTAAAAACCAAAAGACCACGAACATGAGCAAGGTGTCGGCCATCATTGCGCCGGTAACTGCCAAGCCATACGCATGGGCCAGATTGGACGAGTTTTGGAAGGTTAGAACCAGCAACACGACGGCTATTGCCATCAGGATATTAAGGGTAGGTAAAAAGATTTGTCCGGCTTGGTTATCGCTGGTATGAAGCACCGACAGCCGCGGTAAATAGCCTAACTGGATAGCCTGCTGGGTAAGGCTGTAGGCCCCACTGATAACGGCCTGGCTGGCAATGACAGTCGCGGCGGCGGCCAAGGCCAGCAGCGGCAGGCGCAGGGTTTCGGGCGCCAAGAGGTAAAACGGGTTTTTAAGGGTGGTCGAGTCGGCCAGTACCAAGGCACCTTGGCCGTAGTAGTTTAACAATAGTGCCGGGCCAACAAAGTAAAGCCAGCAGTACTGAATGGGCCGTCGGCCAAAATGGCCAAGGTCGGCATAGAGGGCTTCCGCCCCCGTAACCGCCAGCACCACGGCGCCCATCACCAACAGCGACAACCCCGGCGCGAGGGTAACGAACTGAAGCGCATAGAGCGGGTTGAGCGCTGCCAGAACGGTAGGGTTTTGCAGAACCTGGAACAGCCCCAGCACGCCCAAAGTACTAAACCATACCAGCATAATCGGCCCAAACCAGTTACCAACGGTCGCGCTGCCATGCTTTTGTAGGGCAAACAGCACCAACAACAGCACGAGGGCGCCCGGGATTATCAGTGGTTTTAAGCTGGTATGAATCACGCCCAAGCCTTCCATGGCACTCAGTACAGAAATGGCGGGGGTAATCAGGCTATCGGCATAGAACAGTGCACACCCTGCCAACCCAATCGCCAAGGCAATGCTACGGCTGCGGCCCGGTTGCAGCAGTTGGGTAGCGCGCGCGGTGAGGGCCATGATGCCACCTTCGCCGCGGTTATCCACGCGCAGCACCACCGCAATGTATTTGAGGGTTACCACCAGCAACAGCGCCCAGGTGATGAGGCTTAGCACGCCTAGCAATGTGGCCTCGTTCAGGGCCAACCTGGCGACGTTAAAGCATTCGCGCAGGGTATAGAGGGGGCTGGTACCAATGTCGCCGTACACCACGCCCAAGGCACCCAGCATCAGGGCGGGCATGCCCTCTGGTTTGGTGGATGACGTGGCCCGTGACATGCAGGCAACCATAAACCAGATTGACACTTTTGCACCAGCTCCTGCTTCAAATGCAGGCGATGGCCCCGATTATTCTCGTACTTAAACTTTAGAAAGTGTAGAAAGATAAGGCATTATGCACAAAAAACCGCAAATGCTGCCGCTGGCATAATAATAAAAATAATAACCAATGTAAGGCGCATTACGATGGCCAAGCCCCCTTCCAATCTTCAAGAAACCTTTCTGGTGTATGTGGTTAAGCAACAGTCGCCGGTTACGGTGTTCCTCACCAACGGTGTTAAACTTTCAGGCGTGCTTACCTTTGCCGACGAAACCGCCTTTACACTGTCGCGCGATGGCGTGACCCAGCTGGTGTACAAGCACGCCGTGGCCACCGTGATGCCAGCCGATGCGGTGAGCATCCACGAAATCCTCAACAACTAACCCCATGCCCAAGCGGCACAGCGCCCATGGCTTAGGCACGGGCGCTGCGCTCAAGCAGGCTTTGGGCTAGAGTTTTTATTATGCCGCATTCTGTCGCTCGCGTTGCTTCGGCCCCCAAGGGCGGGGTGGTGGCGGTAACCTTGCCGCGTGGCATGGAGCCCGACCAGCTCTCGCTCATGCCAACTCTACGGCGTACTGAGGCCCAAAAACTGGCCGAAGCCGTCAACCTGTTGGAAGCCCTTGACGTTGCGGTGGTCTATTCCGACGCAGTCACGTTAAGCCGTGTGGTACCCGGCACGCTGCTTGGCGGTGGCGTGGTGCAACGCTTGGCCGAAGCCGTGCAAGAGCATGGGCTGGAGGTGTTGATGGTGGATGCGATTCTGTCGCCGCGCCAACAACGCGAACTGGAACTGGCCTGCCTGTGCAAGGTGCTGGATCGCACCGGCGTGATTTTGGAAATTTTTGCCGCGCGGGCCCGCACGGCAGCCGGTAAGTTGCAGGTGGAATTGGCGCAGCTTAGTTATCAGCAAAGCCGTTTGGTAAAGTTGTGGAGCCATCTTGAACGCCAGCGCGGCGGGATGGGTAAAACGGGCGGGCCGGGTGAACGGCAGCTGGAAATTGACAAACGCCTAATTAAGGCCCGCTTGGCTAAACTGCGCGGCGAGCTGCGTGAAGTACAGCAGACGCGTGGCCTGCAACGCATGGCGCGGGTACGTGCGCAAACCCCAACAGTGGCACTGGTTGGCTATACCAATGCCGGCAAGAGCACGCTGTTTAATACGTTGGTGGGGGCGGGTACGCTCATGGCTGATGCATTGTTTGCAACGCTCGACCCTCTCATGCGGAAACTGAAACTGTCTTCGGGGCTGGATATTGTGCTGGTCGATACCGTAGGGTTCATTGCCGACCTGCCGCACGAGCTGGTTGAAGCCTTTAAGGCCACGCTGGAAGAAGTCACGACGGCCGATGTACTGCTGCATATTCATGATGCCAGTAACCCCGAGCACGAGGCGCAGGCCGCCGATGTGCGCACGGTGTTGGCCCAGATTGGTGGGGCCGATAAAAAGACGTTGCATGTGTTTAATAAAATTGACCGCTTGCCCCCCGATGAAGCCTTGGTTTTGCCGCCCCATGCCTATGGGGTTAGTGCGGTAAGCGGCGCTGGGGTTGCGCAACTGCTGCAAGGGCTGGAAGACCTGCTGCAAGAAGATTGGCAGCTGGTGAGCGTGAAGGTTTCGGCCGCCGACGGCCGCCGTTTGGCATGGCTGCATGCCCACGGCGATGTGGTGGAACAGACCTTAACCGATGATGAATGGCAACTTAAGGTTAAACTTAGGGCCAGCGACGCCACCGCGTGGGAGACCCTCTCATGAACCAGTTAGGCCAGTATATTAATGTTACTGCCACGTGTGGCATCGGTGTAGCCATTGTTGGCCATGGTGTTAGACAACTGGCGCAGCTGCCCGGCCATTTCCTGCAACGAACTGCGGCTGTTGGCACCGATGGCGCTGATGGGGGCAACGGGGGCGCTTTGCCGCGCATCGCTTACGGCCACGGCACGGCCGCCGCTGCCAGCAAAGCTTTGTACGGTGACGGGTCGGTAGGCTTGCACGCGAATATCCATGTACCAACATTACGTAAACAGCCTATGGTTTGGCAAGCCCGGAGCGCTGCGTAAATGCTAACGCCAGAGACACTCTTAATGATGGGAGTTTCCGGCCTACCGCTGTGGGCGTGGCTTGGGGTAGCCGTCAGCTTGGGCGGTACGCTGGCCTATACACTGGCCTATGCGTTACGGCCACAGG
>JAIXXE010000098.1 GCA_027490875.1 Alphaproteobacteria bacterium | reverse complement strand
TTTGCAGGGTGTTGCACTGGCCAATCCCTAGGTTTTCCTCACGCAGCCAGTTGATTTCTCACCATTTATGACATGTGCAAAGCCGTTGATCGCGGCATGGTGATGTCAGATATTCGCGTGATGGAGAAACAGGGTGGGAAGTCGGGGCATTGGAAGGTGGAGTAGTGGGTGCTCACACTAAGCCAGTAAATTCGCTCCGCCAGCGGCACTAAAACGCAAAAGGCCTAGTTCTGTCCTTTTAAGGCAGACACATGGCAACCTTCAGAAACCGGAACGGTAAGTGGCAGGCTCGTATTCAACGACAGGGACAGGTTCCCGTCAGTAAGTCATTCAACACTCGGCAAGACGCTGAGCGATGGGCAAGGCAGGTCGAGGCCCAGATGGATCAAGGAAGGTTCGTCTCACTAAGACTGGATGAACGCACCACGCTCGGCGATCTGGTAACAAGGTATATGGCCGAAGTCACTCCGCTGATGAAAAGCGCCGAGACTGATCTAATCCGGCTGGCAGCCCTCCAACGAAACCCCCTGTGCAAATTAAGTCTGGTTGCCCTCACCCCAGCGCGTGTGGCGGAATTCAGAGATCAACGTCTGAAACTCGTATCTGGCGGCACCGTCATTCGGGAACTGGCTTATATCTCCAGCGTGATTAACCACGCGCGGCGTGAGTGGAGCATCAACATCGACAACCCTGTCCGACTGGTGAGAAAGCCTCCTACTCCACAAGGCCGAAGCCGAACCGTGAACGAAGCGGAAATGCTCCGCATACTGGATGCTCTAACGCCGCGCCCCACGCGCAGGGTAAGTCCGTGGATGAAACCATTGGTCGAATTGGCGGTTGAGACCGCAATGCGGCGGGGCGAGCTTCTGGCACTCCGGTGGGAACATATCGACTTCAGCTACCGAGTTGCCCACTTGCTGGTAACAAAGAATGGGGAGGGACGCCACGTGCCGTTGTCATCGCGCGCCGTGACTATTTTAGAAGGACTACCCCGAAGCCTGTCAGGCCACGTGTTCCCTATAAAGCCGCAGACTGTGGCTGCCGCATTCATGAAGGCGACTGATCGCGCTGGGCTGGGGGATGTCCGGTTTCATGACCTGAGGCATACAGCTACGACAGTACTGGCAACTAAACTACCAAATTTAATTGAGTTGTCTAGCGTAACTGGACATAAAAGTTTAGCGATGCTTAGGCGATACTACCACCCGAAAGCGACAGACTTGGCTAGGAAATTAGGATAAATTTATCCGAAGATACACTGACGTTTACAATTAATCGTCGATCAAGGCATAGAGATGTCATGGCTATTACCGATCACCAACTTAGGCAATGCATTCATCATGCCGGGTTTCCCATGGAAGTTAGGTCAGGCGTGAATAGTGTCATCACGCAGGGATTAGCATCGTATCGGGAGCACCGAACACGATGGTATTACAGCTCTTCCACAGGGAAGAAAATAAAGAGACCCGCTCCCGGACATAACGCCTCAAAAGGAAGGCATGACCAAACAGATGCACGAAATGTGCTGATCTCAGCCTTGTGCCGAGCTTGGATAAGCGGCTTCGGCATCGAACCGACCCTTAACCATAAAAAAGATCAAGATACAGATTTTGCTAAATTTGCAATGGAAATAATGCAAATGGAAGGCATTGGTCACGCGCACCAACATCTTGAGAAGTACTGGTCGTTTCGCAAAGAAGAATGGCAGTTAAACCAATTTCACATTGAGGAATGGCGAGTTTCCGGGGGGAGTTAACTCCGGCTTGCCGTATTCAAATGAAGGCTCTATTTGCTACGGAGCCTTATCATGCCCCACCCAGACGGACCAACCTCGATTTCAGTACTTGCGGTCAATACCAATACCGCAGCCGCACTTATTGACTCCACCGAAGCTGCCCTTGAAAAAGACCGAGCAGTTGGGCACATGGGTGTTCCATTCGTCCGAGCAGGACGTCATGTTATTTATTCAATCACTGACTTGCAACTATGGCTGAGGGCTAATCGCATTGTTCCACCTCGAGCTAATGATTTAGTCACATCCCAGATCAATATAACTACTTCAAAAGAGGACGCAAAATATTACCCCTCTAAAACCAAGGACGGTAGCAACATACCCGAGCGCACTGGAGGGTCAAAACAATGAATCCAAATCGTCATAATGACTCTATGGCCTCGACAAAGCATCCCTGTATTACCTTTCTTCGCGCTCTGGACTCAAGCCCGAACGCCCTCTTCAATATCGAGTGCTATACCGACGTCCCTAAAGGCACGGCAAAGCCCAAACCCGATCCGTTGCTGGCAAGGTTTGCCGGATTAATGATTGAAGAAGTTACGCAGCTCATCCTTGAGTTGAACCGGCTGAATGAGCGCGGTGCCGGGATTTTCACAACGGTAAATCGATGCATCGGCCAAAGATCGAAAGATAACGTGACCAACATTAGGGCTGTTCATGCTGACTTAGATGACGCGACGAGCCAGCAGCACAAAACACTTATTGAATCGCTGACTCCATCGATTATCGTCAAGTCAAGTGATCCGACAAAACTGCACCTATATTGGCTCTTGGATGAGGAGTCTGCAAAAGAAAAGGACGCGGTAGGACTATTGAATCGGATTCTCGCCCGTGACTATGGTGCGGATAAAGCAGCGACCGATGTTGCACGTATATTGCGGCTTCCGGGTTTCAAGCATATGAAGTATCGGCATCTCGGCCAAACCCCTACCGTTACCGCAACTTATAGCAGCTGCGCCTATCGCCTTGCAGAAGTACAAGCAGCGTTTCCACCTATTCAGCCTATTCAAACCCAGCGAAAGACACGTCAGGGTAGTGCCGAATCCTTATCCCAGGTTGAGGCTGAAGTGATCGCTGAAATGAAGTTGCGTTGCCCAGAATTATGGAGCGGCGCATGGGAGCAAGCATGATGGAAGTGATTAACAGGAAAGACTTCAACAGCCAGTCCGAGGCAGACCTCAGCCTTGCCTCAAAGATCGCCCATGCGCTGGCAAGAAAAGGCATACCGGTAGATCAATTGGCGGAATCCATCGAACGAATCTTCGACAAATCAGGGCTGGCGAACCGAGAGAAATGGTGGGGCCGTGACGACTACCGTGAGCGGACCATTGGCAAAGCGATCGAGGGGATTATAAATCGCGCCCAAGCTCGGCAGGATCAATTGCTCCAAGCGCCTGCCGAAAATATAAACCACAAGGATGTGCGTAATGCCGAGCTATTTGCCAAACTTTATAAGGGCAAGTTGATTTCCGTCTCGGCGTCAAAAAAATGGTATTCGTGGGACGGTAGCTGTTGGAAGCCCTGCGAACACGGGGAGGAGTACGAGTCTGCTAAACAAGTCGGTATCCAGTTATTGGAAGAGGCGAATGAACGGCTGGGGCGGGGTGATCCGAGTGGCGAGTATTTAAAAAGAGAAGCAATTAGTGCTCATACAGTTGCCCGAATAGAAGCCATGATCAAACTCGCCACATCCATCTCCGGGATGTCGGTAGCGCCAGCAGAACTCGATGCTGACCCGTACCTATTAGGCGTCCGCAATGGTGTTGTTGACTTAAAAGCTGGAAAATTACTGCCAGCCGATCCGACTATGCTGCTCACTAAACAATGTAATGCCGAATTTGTTTATGATCCAACATGCCCTCTGTGGATAAAGTTCCTGCATGATGTATTTCAGCACGACGTCGAGACGATACGTTCGGTACAGATTCTCTTGGGCTATACCCTGATCGGTGAAGTTCTCGATGAGTTGCTGGTCATCTGTTACGGCTTTGGTGCAAATGGCAAGAGCGTATTTAATAACGTAATTACCAGTGTGCTGGGAGATTACGCTCAGGCGGCGCCGTCCTCAATACTTAAGGCGCGACGGAGCGACGATAGTAGCCCCCGCAATGACCTAGCTGGCATGAAGGGTGCGCGCTATCTAAGTTTAAACGAATTACAAGCTGGTGATCGCCTCGATGAACAGGTGATAAAGGCCATTGCTGGCCGAGAAATGATTTCTGCAAGATTTCTTTATGGCGAGTTCTTCGCTTTTAAGCCCACGTTCACCGGTTGGGTGAGGACTAATCATCGACCCATTATTACCGGGGATGATGATGGTATTTGGCGCCGCCTCGTTTTGATCTCGTTTAATCGCCGTTTCTCTGCGGACGAGCAAGACCCCCAGCTTGAGAAAAAGCTGCTCGCAGAGCGCGATGGCATTCTGGGCTGGATATTGGAAGGGGTCCGCGAATATCTGAAAACTGGCATCACCCTGAGTCCAAGAATGAAAGCTGAGGTTAACGCGTACCGTAAAGAATCCGACGTTCTGGGCGAGTTCCTTGAGGAGAAGACGCAGCCGGCGGCGCTTGGGAAAATCGAGCAGCAGGACCTATATCGGCGATATCAACTCTGGTGCGAATACAACGGGTTGAAACACCAGAGCAAAAAGAGCTTCAGTCAACGCCTGAAAGAACGCGGCTATTCAGAGGGCAAAAGTGGAAAGAATCGTTATTACGTCGGGCTGGAGTTACACGAGGGTGATGCGGCGCGTATTGACCTAGCAGCCCTTGGCATCAATCCCGGCCTAACCGAGTCAACCCCGTAGTGATGATCGCTACTACACAGGCGGGCGGGTGGACAGGTTGGACAGGATTTCAGCTATTCCCGGAAAGTTCCCTATACAGACTTTTTTCTACAGACTTTCTGTAAATAGCTGAAATCCTGTCCAACCTGTCCAAAACAAACAAGGAGAGAATTATGAAAGCAACCACATGCCACGAAGCCTTCGCTGAAGGGCAAGTATTTAGCCTGAAACACCCTCGTGAAATCGGGGCCTATAAACTCGCTGAAAAGCTTTGGCAATGGAGAGAAAGCGAGCACGAGGTGCGTCGGATCGCCGCGGCTTTGAAATATCCGTCAGCTCGATATGACCTGATGCACTGCACCTTTGAGGACAAGCATGTCTGGCTAAGGCAGATTCTTTTGTGGCAAAGCTATGAGCTATCTGCCAGCATCGTCCCGTCGTTTAAAGCTTTAACAGGCGACGGCATGTCTCAAGCGCAGATCAACCAGCACCTACCACACGTCGAGCGACGCTGTCAGGAAGTCTTGCAGGAGTTGGAACGCGCTCGGTTAACAATCAAGGGCAACATAAAGGATGAATATGCTCGTATGAGGCACGGCGAGTCTGTGGTTGGTGATGCACTGGCCCATGCTCGGGAATTGCTTGAGGAAATCATTGATCTGGGACCGGCCGAGATTCAACGCTATATCTACCGCCCCGTCGAAGCGGTCATATAAAACAATTATTTTTGACACTCGTCCGAGCGCCCTGGCAAGTGCAGCGGGTTGTCCAACGCGAACTTCACCACATCCTCAACCGTCTGCAACGGCACATAACCCTTTGGCTTTCTACCCCGAGTGCGAGGCAGGGTTGTCATATTTAAAACGTACATAGCGTCCTCTAACCCGGCCAGCACCCGCACACTGCGCGCCTTGTCTTCTATCGCCTCTTTTGTGTAAACCCCGGTCTTGAGAACAGCCGCGCGCTGTCTGGCTTTACCTTCAGCAGTTTTTGGCCCGGTACTTCGTCCACCGTGAAACTCACAAACGGCTTTGCCCCGCAGGGCTGGCTTTTTACATTGCTCGCCGCTTCGTTTTGACTTTGCGGTACACCGTCGGCATAGTATCTTTCCACCACCGGTTACAAGGATTGAAGTTACATTTTTCATAACTGGCATCGTACCCACATACCGAAAGAGTTTCAAGGGACTGCTATGCGCCTATTGCCTATTTTGTTTTTGATTTTTTCCTGCGTGGGTCTTGGGCAGGAACTGAATAATCCGAACAGGTTGCCGCCTTGCCCAACAGAGCAAAATCAGCGATTCCACAATTGCTGGGGTACGGTGAATTGGCCCAATGGTGATAAATATGTGGGCGAATTTAAGAACGGGGAGAAACACGGACTGGGAACGTATTACCACCTAGCTGATGCCGGCTACAAGGGCCAAAAATATATTGGAGAGTTTGAGAATGGGGATTTTCACGGCATAGGCACCTACCTTTGGCCTGAAGGACATTCTCACAGAGGTCATTTTAAAAAAATGAAACCAGATGGAAAAGGAATAAAAATTGAAAAAAATGTGGCCAAATCGCAAGGATTTTTTTCAGACTGGAACAGTGGTAATTTAATTTTAGAGTATGCAACAGGTGCTAAATACGTGGGTGAAGTGAAAAATGGACTCCGTCATGGCAGGGGGAAACATTACTCAGAGAATGGGTCTTGGTTTGATGGCAACTATCGAGATAATAACCTTGAAGGACCAGCAATTTTTTTTAATTCCGAATCTGGAAAGTACCTTGAGGCTATTTGGAAAGACAATAAACTGATACGAACCGAAAAAGTAGTCCTGGCAAAATTAGTGGATGAGGAAAGCTTGCTTTATAAACCGACAGATCAAATAAAATTATCTCAAGATTCTGGGTCTCCTGCCAGTGAGCTTCAAATTTGCCAAGGCACAGACAAAAGCAAGTGGTATAAATGCTTTGGTATTGTTAATGAAGCTTGGGGGTCGTACATAGGAGAATTTGAAAACGGGGTTTTCCAAGGAAAAGGGAAAGCAACTTTTGCCGCTGGATCAACTTACGCCGGAGAATTTCGGGACGGCAAAGCAAACGGCTTTGGAAAGTATCTGTCCCCAAAAGGGGAGATTTATATTGGTGAATTCAAAGATTACATGAACCACGGTAAAGGAATTCTGCTTGATAAAAATGGAAGCATTATCAGTGAGGGAATTTTTGAGTTTGGGAAAATTGTAAGAGCAGAGAAAACTGGCATTAATCTGACATCAGATCAGAGCGAAAAATTACCACATGAACGCGCCTCAAATATAAGTCGTCTGAATCTTGAAATTTCCAACACACAACCAAATTCTGATGGCGATTTCATTATTTTCATAAACACTAACTCTGACACCTCATCACTTAAAATTAACGATGAAGAATTCGGTGGGCGCTCAGACGGGAGATACTCAATCAATAGAGTTGCTCGTGCTGGACAAGATACACAATTCACTGTCGTCGCAAAAGATATAACTGGCAAATCAGAAACAAAAACGATTACCGTTAGCCGTGCAGTCGTTGAATCAAAAGTTGGCTACGCTCCTTTAAACCCGGCTGAAGTTAAGCGCCAAGTCGAACGTGATGCGGTTGCCATCATCATCGGTATTACGAGCTACAGAACTCTTCCAAAAGCCGATTTTGCAAACGACGATGCGCGCGTTTTCTACGACTATGCGATCAGAGCACTCGGCGTGAAGCCCGAGAATATAAAGCTCTTGGTAGACGCTGACGCTGAAGAAGTGGAGATCATTAAGGCGTTCAAAACTTGGCTACCTAGTCGAGTAAAGTCCACTACGGATGTTTATGTCTTCTATAGTGGTCACGGACTGCCGACGCAAGATGGGCAAGGTCTGTATCTGCTACCACCCCGGGCAGACCGCGATTTCATTTCACGGACCTCAATACAGTTTCAAGAAATCAATGCGGACCTGCAAGCAGCGAAGCCGAAATCTGTCACGATATTCATGGACGCTTGCTATAGCGGTCAGGCGCGTAGTGGTGAGACTTTGGTGGCCAACGCGCGACCTGTGACCCTTAAGGCAGAGAAGAAGCTATTTCCCGATAACTTTACCGTCATTACGGCCAGTCAGGCTGATCAGAT
>JAIXXE010000097.1 GCA_027490875.1 Alphaproteobacteria bacterium | reverse complement strand
GCCCACGCAACCCCAGGCATGGATGCCGCGGCGCTTGGTAAACACCATCAGGCACTCAGCGAGCCCATGCGTGCGGCGTTGCAGGCCGCCCAAACAGCCCCCAGCTATGCCCACGCCGTCGATTGGCTCCCCGAACTTCCAACCAGCCAGCTGAATTTAAACGTCAAGCGCCTGTTTGCCAGCCGCCAACTTCGTGCCACACTTACGCTCTACGACGCCGCCCTCCCTACCGCGCTGTTTCGGTTTAAAGAAACGGCCTTGGCTTGGCGCCGCCTGCGTTATCGGCTGGTGACCAAATACCCCGCTGCTTGGCAACATGCCGAAGCGCAAGGCCTAAGCCTCTCCACCGCCGAAGGTATGGCAAGTGTGATGCCCGAAGCGGCCCATACCAGCGCCCGGCAACAGCGGCTCGACCCCCTCACACGGGTGCCTGCGCCGAGCGCATCGGCTTTGCAGCCTGCGGGGCAACCCGCTAGAGTTAAGCTGAAAAAACGCATAGGCAAACCTTATGGAACCCGATAAACAAACCCTCATCAGCCGGGCGTCATCCCGCGCTGATAGCTTGGCCTCTCAGGCCACCGATGGTTTGGCCGATGCTGGCGGCAAGGCTTCGGGTGTACTGGATAAATTCAAGGCGTTACCTAAGGCCGGGCAAATCGGGATTGGCCTGGGGGCAGTGGCCCTGTTGTGGTTACTGTTTGGCGGCAGCAGCACCCCGCCCAACGCACCCCAAGGCAACCCTACCTTGGGCGCAATGGGGGCTGGCGGCGCGGTTTCACCCACCAATAATTTTCAGGTCATGGAAACCGATCGTTTGGCTTTGATGCAAAACGTACAGGAGCAAAACCGCCGCGAAATTGCCACACTGAAAGACCAATTTGAGCAAAAACTGACCGAGCGTGACAGTGCCCTGCAATCGTTGCTGGAAAAGAACCAGCAAGTTCAGCAGCAGATGGAACAGATGATGGCCGACTACACCGCCGAAATTAAAAATATGGAAGTTCGGCGCGAACAAGATGCCTCGCGCGTGGCGCAGCTGGCCGATCAACAGCGTCAGCTGGAAATGAACGCACCGGTTGGCGATGCCACCGCCCCCAGCGGCATGGTGGCCGGGCAAGGTCGGCGCCAGCCTATTCGGGTCATCAGCCTTGGGCCACCACCACAAGGGATGGAGAGTGGCGGGGCGCTCTTGGCCCCTTTAACCGGTGGCCTGAGTAACGCAGCGGGGGCACTCCGCCAAGGCTCGGGCCATGCCAGCGCCGCAGGGGCTGAACGTAAACCGTTCCTGCCACCCTTGGGGTTTGTGGAAGCAACGCTGCTCAATGGAGTAGACGCTTTGGTGGGGGGTGAAGAAACCCCTGCGTTGGCCAGAATCAGCGGCAACTACACCACCGCCATGAACACGACGGTCAGTCTGGACGGTTGCATCGTCATGCTAAACTTTAACGGCAACATTACCACCGAGCGCGCCATTGGCAGCCCCGCCCGCATGACCTGCGTCTACCCCGATGGTGGGGCCGCGACCTACGAACTTTCGGGGTATGTGGTGGATGCCTCGGATGGGGTGATTGGTGTGCCAGGGCTGCTGTACGAGGGCGACCCTGCCCGTATCGCCGCCAGCATGATGGCCGACTTTTTGGCCGGCGTTGGTCAGGTAGTGAACCAAAACCAAACCACCACCCAAACCAGTGCGCAAAGCGGCACCTCGACCCGTACCCTCACCGGCGACCAAACGCAGGCCCAAATTGCTGGCGGCGTGGATAAGGCCTTTAGCTCGATTCGGGATTACCTGAAACAGCGCGTCGACCGCACCACTCCGTTCATTCGCTTGGATGCGTTGCGCACAGTAAACCTGGTGATTTTAAGTGGCCAGGAATTGCGTGCCGGCCCCGATGGCGGGAATGCTTGGACCATGCTGTTTGACAGTCAACAGGCCAACAGCGCAACCCCTGCACCTGCTGCAAATCGTGCAGCACCGCAAACACAGCCTGCCAACCAAGGAGACCGCTGATGAACCGTTCGTTGTTGTTGCTCTTGTGCGGTTTGCTTGGGGCCACCCTGTTAACAGGATGCCGCTATTACGGCAGCGCCGTACCGCCCGAAAACCCCATTAGCATGGGCGGCGCCCTCAGCGCCGCCAGCAATGCGCGTATGGGGCCAAGCGGCCAACGCGGCGTGGTGCGGGTGCCAAGCCGCCCTACGGTGCAGCGCCCAAGCTATCTGCCAGAAAAAGAGCTGGCCTTGGTGGCACCACCACAGACCCTGTTGGTCTGGAGCTACCCCCATGTGACGGATGACAACACCCGTTTTTTTGGTAACTGGAGCACAATCTTCCTGACCGACCGCTACGAATGGGCCAAGCCAGCCACCCAGCTGCCTCTCAATACCTCCGACGCAGGCACCGCCGCCGGACGACCCAACCTTGGCATAGCCGAAACGCCAGCCAATCCGGCGAGCATACCGCCCGTGCTCCCTTAACCCCCAAAGGCCTAAAAAAAATAAACAGCCATGGGTTACTTTAAAAAAGACGTTTACACCCCAAAGCGGCCCTATCAACTTGCCGAGGAGCTGCCATATTTCGAGTTCAACGAGATTGAAGGCGACCCGCTTTACCGCGTCCATTTGCTGAAGGACGGCGGCCTTGGCGTGGCCTGGAAAGGGCCAGTCCCTGCCAGCTACAGTTACGACAGTGGCCACCAAGATACCGTCAACGAGCTTAAAACCTTTCTGGAAAGCCTGCCGCAGGAGTACGAGGCGCAGCTGATTATCACCAGCCACAACAACCTTACCAAGCCGTTGCAATCGTACCTCGAGGCGACCCCGGATGCGGAAAGGCCCCGCCTGCTTCGCCAGAGCCGCGCTGAAAAGATTCGGGATGCTGGCACCCGTGGCTATGCGGTGAGCGAGCGCGGTTTCACCCGCCTGCGCGAAACCTACATGATCATTACGCTGCGCAGTATGGAGCTGACCGAACGCGCTGGGCTGCTAAAAAGTGTGATGGAGCTGGTCTATCAGGTCGTCGCCAATCTGGCTGTGGGGTTGGGGATACCGGCCCACAAGGTCTTTGGCGCCTTCATGAACAACACGATGAAGATGGCCTTGGTCGAGTTCCGCGAGGCCCTGATGGCGGCGGAAAGTACGCTTTCCGACATGTTTGAGCTGCACCGGATGAGCCTCGATGAGCTGAAAGAGCACTACTGGACAGCCTTTGCCCCCAGCTACAAAGACCCTGTGCAGAAGGTGCCCGTCGACGCCCTCCGGCCCTTCGATGAGCAGATCTTTCCGCTGCCGATAGAAAACGATTACGACATTGTTAAAATCGGTTCTGACTACCACGGCACCATTATGCTGGCGATGATGCCCGACACCGTCGCCACCGACTATTTGGGCACCATTCGGCGTACGCTGAACAGCCAAACCACGCTGTTTTGTAACCTCACTTCAGCCAATCAGCAGGTGGAAAAGGTAAAGTTAACCTTGGCCGCCGCCATGCGCCGCCGTGTGGCTGGGGCGTTTAATAAAGAAGAAGCCGAAATCTTCGCCCAAGAAGCCAGTGACGTTAAAACAAAACTGTTTACAGGCCGTAAAATCATCATGGCGATGATTGGCGTGGTGGTACACGGCCGCAGCCGCAGCGAAGTTGAAGACGGCCTGATGCGCATTGCCAGCCAGTTCAAGAAGCTGTCAGTCGTTCCTGATATTGAAAAGTCGATGGCCCTGCACGCCATGG
>JAIXXE010000088.1 GCA_027490875.1 Alphaproteobacteria bacterium | reverse complement strand
GGCAGAGTGCCGCCGGTTGGGTCCATCGCCAGCAGCGAACCCGGTTCCAGCGTGCCGCCACCGGCCTTGGTTTCCTTGATGTAAATGGCGTAGTCGCCGGGCTTGAGCTGCAGGTTATCCTGAATGCGGACTGAAGGAATGACGAAGCCCAATTCACGCGCCAGCTGACGGCGTGTGGCTTTAATCTGTTCGGTCAGGCGCCCGCCTTTGCTTTCATCCACCAGCCCCAACAGGCCGTAGCCAAGTTCCAGCCGCAGGGTATCTACATGCAGCAGGCTCGCCATGGGCTGCTCGGTCGGTACGGCCTGCTGGGTCTGCGTTTTAAGGGCAGCTTGAGCCACTTCGGTGGCGCGTACCTGGGCTTCTTGCCGCTGGGTTTTTTGGGTCACCCAGCCCGCCAACCCAAGGCCACCCGCCAGCAGCCAGAAGGGGAATTTGGGCATGTCGGGCAACATGGAAATAAAGAAGATAAGCCCAGCCGCCACAAACAGGGTGCGTGGGCTGGCCCCCAGCTGGTTGAAGAAGGCGGTACCAGCCACCTCTTCGGTGCCACTTTTGGCCACCAGCATACCGGCTGCGATGGAAATGGTGAGCGCAGGAATGTAGGCCACCAGACCGTCGCCCACAGTCAGCAACACATAGCGGCTGGCGGCTTCGCCGCCCGTCATGTCGTGCATCAACACCCCAATCGTGATGCCAACGGCGACATTGATAAAGGTAATAATCAAGCCGGCAATCGCGTCGCCCCGCACAAACTTGCTGGCACCATCCATAGCCCCGTAAAAGCCGGTTTCCTGTTCCAAGTCCTTGCGGCGTTGGCGGGCCTCATCTTCCTTAAGCAACCCGGCGTTAAGGTCGGCATCGATGGCCATTTGTTTGCCGGGCAAACTATCGAGCGAGAAGCGGGCGGCCACTTCGGCAATGCGGCCCGAACCCTTGGTGATGACCATAAAGTTGACAATAATGAGAATGGTGAACAGTACCAATCCAACCACAAAGTTGCCGCCCATAATCACGTTGCCAAAGGCTTCAATAATGTGCCCGGCCGCTGCGGTGCCGGTGTGGCCGCTTTCTAGAATCAGCCGTGTGCTGGCGACGTTAAGGGCCAGCCGGAAGGTGGTGGTGACCAGCAGCAGCATCGGGAAGGCGGTGAACTCCAGCGCCCGGCGGATGAACAGCACCGTCAGCAGCACCAACAGCGAAATGGCAATGTTGGCGGCAATGAGAATATCCAGTAAAAACCCAGGCAATGGCACGAAAAACAAGACAATCAGGGCAATAACACCCATCGCCAGCAAAACGTCTTGCTGACGCGCATTGCGCAGGATTGCGGCAAAATCCATTGTTGTTTTTACACTCTCTCAGGTCGCACCATAAAGGCGCTGCCCCTGCTTGCCTAGGGGTTGTGTATCGTAAGGGCTTAAGGTTTAATCGGGGCATGATGAGGGCGATGATGAGCTTGACACCGCGCCACCTGCTGCAGGGGCTGGCCCTGTACGCACTGGGGCTGCTGGCGGCTGGTTTGTTGCTGGAACAGGGCTTTGGGGTATTGCCTTGCCCCATGTGCTGGTGGCAGCGCTACGCCCATGCGGCCATTGCCCTGGCCGCACTGGCAGGGGTTCTGGCCAAGCGGCCAACGGTGGGCGCAGCGACGGCAGGTTTTGCTGCCACCGCAGGGCTGACCATTGCCAGCTGGCAAGTAGCTGCCCAGCAGGGGCTGTTGCCCTACCCAGCCAGCTGCGCGGGCGATGACCAAATCCTTGCCGTGGGGGCCGACTTGCTTTCTGCGATGGCCAACACCACCGTCATCCCCTGCGATTTGGAAACCTTTACGCTGCTGGGTTTTAGCTTGGCGGCCTGGAATATTCCTGCAATGCTGCTGGCGCTTGCCTTAAGCGTGATAACTCTGATACGCTTGCGTTAAATGACGACCCCCCTTCAGCTGACCTTCCCCGACAATCGCCTGCTGGCCGAACTCTGTGGCCGTCAGGATAGTAACCTGCAACTGGTGGAAGACAGCCTGGGCGTGCAGCTGGTGGCGCGGGGCAATCAGCTGGCTATTTTTGGTCCGAGCGACCAGGCCATGCAAGCCAAGCATGTGCTGGAAGATTTGTACGCGCTGCTGGAAGGCGGCCAAAGCGTTAGCCCCGCGCAGGTGGAAGCCGCCTTGCGGGTGGTGGGTGGCATGCTGGATGTTGGGCTACGCCCCGGTGAGGTGATGACCAGCAAGTTGATTACCACGCCCCTGATTAAAGTGCAGCCGCGCAGCATTACGCAGGCCCGCTATATTGGCGCGTTGCAAAGTGCGCCGCTGGTGTTTGGCGTTGGCCCCGCGGGAACGGGCAAGACCTTTATGGCCGCCGCGCAGGCGGTGCAGCTGCTGGTCAGCCGTAAGGTTAAGAAGATTATCCTGACCCGTCCGGTGGTGGAAGCGGGGGAAAAGCTCGGCTTTCTTCCCGGCACGTTTGAAGAGAAAATCGACCCATACCTGCGCCCGCTGTTCGATGCGCTGGACGACACCATGGGCCGCGAGAAGTGGATGAAGTTGCGCGAAGGCGGCCAGATAGAAATCGCCCCCTTGGCCTACATGCGTGGCCGCACCCTGAGCGAAAGCGTGCTGTTGCTGGATGAAGCGCAAAACACCACGCCCAGCCAGATGAAACTGTTCCTGACCCGCATGGGTGAGGGCAGCCGGATGTTCGTGACGGGCGACATGAGCCAGAGCGACCTGCCGCGCGGTATCCGCAATGGCCTTAAGGACGCACTGGAAACCCTGGAGGGCCTGCGCGGGATTGAGATTGTGAAGTTTCGCGAAACCGATGTGGTGCGCCACCCGCTGGTCAGCACGATTGTGTCGGCCTATGCGGAAAAGGAACGGCAAATCCCGCTGCGGCTGGAAGAGTAAATGCGGCAGCTGGTGGTTGAAAGGCCCGGTGGGCCAGAGGCCTTTCAACTTCGTGATGTTGCAACCCCAACCCCTGCCGACGATGAGTACTTGATCGAGATTGCCTTTGCGGGCGTTAACTTTGCCGATATCATCGCTCGCGAAGGGTATTACGAGGCCGCGCGTGGCCGCTTTCCTTTGGTGTTGGGTTTTGATTTTTCCGGCACCGTGGTGGGGGTGGGCGCATCTGCCAAGGGCTTTGCGTTGGGCGCACAGGTCTTTGGGTTTAGCCTGTTTGGGGCCTATGCCACGCACCTGTGTGTGAAGGGGCACCAGCTACGCCCTCTGCCTGCCTGCCTTACCTTGGCCGCAGCCGCCACGCTGCCAACCATTCATTTTACCGCGTTCTATGCCTTACGTTATGCGGCGCGTGTGGTAGCGGGAGAGCGCGTGCTGATTCATGCCGCCGCAGGGGGCGTGGGCGGCGCGCTGGTTCAGCAGGCGCTGCACCTGGGCTGCGACGTGGTGGGTGTGGTTGGCCACCCCGATAAGCTCAAGGCTGTTCCTCAGGCAGGTAATGTGCAGGCCGTGGTGGGCGGTAAACAGCTGTGGACAACGCTCGATAGCCTCGCGCCGGAAGGTTTTGATGCCGTGTTTGATGCGCAGGGGCTGCATACGCTGCGGGCGGGCTTCAAGCGCTTGCGCCGTGGCGGGCGTTTGGTGGTTTACGGCTTTGCCGAGCTGTTCCCACGCCACACGCGGCCAAACTGGCTGGGTTTGGCGTTCAATTGGTTAAAAATGCCGCGCTTTTTACCCTTCGACTTTACGGCCAGAAACCTTTCACTCGTTGGCTTTAATCTGGCCTTCATGACCGATCAACACGCGCTGGTGCAAGAGGCCTTTGCCTTTTTAACCGATGGGTTGCAAGCTGGGGCGATTACGCCACCACCGTTTCGTATCTATCCGGCCCATCAGGTTGCCGAGGCCCATCGCCATCTGGCATCGGGCCAGAGTGTTGGGAAGATTCTCCTCGCGTTCAACACTGCGGCCCTTTAACCTGCTGGGCCTTGTTGGTTCCGCACCTTCAATCGTTGCAGCCATTGCGCCGCGCTCACAAATCAAATGCGGCAAACAGAAAACCCCCACCTTGCGGCGGGGGAAACGGAAACCCGTTTTTTCGATAGTCAGGCAGACTGCGGTTGAGCCCGCAGGCGGCGCTGACGAAGCGGCCAGAGCAAAGCGCCGAACAGCAGAACGAACGGCAGGACCAAGGTGGCCAACGTCACGGGGTGACGAGGCACATCGGCCCACTGGGGACGGATGATATCCGCCGTGTGGAACGCTGTATCGCTGTTCAGGCAGAGTGCAAGCCCGCCACCGCCATCATAGAGAATGGCGAGGTTGACCTTGTCAGCCAAGGCTTGAACCGCTGCATTGGTGCCAGCCACATCCTGCAAACGCATCAGCAGCGCCTTGGTGCCCGCCAGATACCCGTGCATGCACAGGTGGAACGGGCTTTCCGTGTCGGCGATGCTGAGGGGCATCACACCCCAGAGACAGGCCGCACGCTGCTGGCTGATGTAGCCGCGCAGCTGCATGGCGATGCTGTCATCCGGCGCGACCTGTTGGGCCAACGCCACAATAGCAGCACGGTTGTCATTCAACGCCACCATCTGACCATGAATCAGCGGCGGAACCGTGATTCCGGTTTCGGTGGCGATGTAGGCGTAGATGCCTCCGTGATATGCAGCCATAGCAGGCGTGCCGAACAAGGCAAGCGCCAAACCAAGGAATACGACAAGTCGTTTCATAGGTTCTCTCCTTTCGGGAGGTAAGAGGAAAAGGTAGTTTGTGTTTTTGTCTTGTATGACTGGGCCATCTTATACCACAGTAAACCAAATGGGCCAGAGCAAATCAAAGTCTTCTCCAATAACGGTTTTTGTATGCCAAGCATGCGACCGCATTCCTTCCAAAATGGAAACTTTAAACGCCGAAGGGCGAGAGTTTTTAACCCAAATAAAAAATGTTCTAAAAAACTCTGTGGGGGTAAAAGTTAAATCCGTTCGTTGTCTTGGCGGATGCGAATGTAATGGGATACCAAATGGCTGTTGCAGTATTGGGCTAACATCGTCTGGGAAATATAGTTATGTATTTAATAAGCTCAATCCTGAACAAGATAGCTGGAAGATTTTAGAGTTCTTAAAACTTTATAGTAAGCGGCCAAATAAAAAGATTTATTGCCGAGAATCTGAATATGC
>JAIXXE010000014.1 GCA_027490875.1 Alphaproteobacteria bacterium | reverse complement strand
GCCATCATGGCAGGGCCACGGGGGCCATCGGGGGTTAAAAACAGGCTGGAGCCTTGCCGGGCCAGTTTAACCAAGGCACGCGCTCCTTGCATCCCAAGCCGGCTGCTGCTACCCACCGCGGCGCCAATGCCAAAATGCTGGGCCACGGCGCGGGTCAGGCGGCCATCGGCGCTGGGGCTCATCAGGCCAGCCAAAGGGTAGGCTGCATTGGGGCGCATCATCAGCGGCACTGCCAGAATATCGCGGTGCCAAAGTGCTAACAAAACTGGCCCTTGGCTCATGGCAGCGGGGGTTGGCCCCACCACCTGTACCCGGCAGGTGGCAAACACCAGCCGTGCATAGGCCGCCAGCAGCGCAGCGCTGAAGGCAATCATGGCAGGAGAGCTTACGCGCAACCGCATGACGAGACGAGGCACAGAAGGGTGGTGAGCATGAAGGAATCCTGTTGCTACGCTACCAGCCAAAGCCAAGCGCGGCGAGGCTTTGGCCGCCACGCAGCACGGCTTCCCGCAAGGTGGTGTGGTGTGCAGGTATCAGCGGCAAGGCCTGATAGGCCAGAGGCTGCCCTGCTGCAGGGGCCCAACGGGCCAACAGCCGCTTGGCGGGGCGGGCTGGGTGGCTGGCCAACAGGCGGGTTTGCAAACGGCCGCCATAGGGCTGAGCCCCTTGCTGCAACGGTTCGGCCAAGGCGGTGTGCAGCAGAAGGTAGAGAGCCCCCTCGCGGGTGCAATAGCCTTGCAAGGCAGCTAGCCAAGGCGTCAGTGTTACCAACCCATGGGCCAGTTGTTTGGCTGGATTGATGCTGCGAAACCCTGCTTTTTGTAAGTGAAAGGGGGGGTTACAGAGCACCACCGCATAGCGCGACTTGGGGGGGCTTGCCGCCCCATCAGCAAGCACGTCGGCGACCGCAAAGTTGGCCGAAAGGCGATTAAGCCGAGCATGTTCAACTGCTTCGGCAATACGGTCGGGGTTGAGGTCCAATCCCGTAAGCTGGCATTGGGGGCAACGGCCCAGCAAGCTTAACCCGACCGCGCCACTCCCGCAGCCGGCATCCAAAACTGTGGCGGTGGGGGCAGGGGGGTTGGCCGCAGCGGCCAGCCAAAAAGCATCCTCGCTGGGGCGTTGGGCCTGCCTAAGCCATTGCAGCTGGCCACCCAGCAGGGGAAAGGTCTCCATACGAGGTGTTTTACGCAGCTTAGCGCGGCGTGGCAACAGGGTCTGGTTCTACGGCCTGGCCTACATGGGGTTCTGCGTCGTCATGGGGGGCCGTTGCGGACGGGCTGGTGGGCGAAGTTACCGGTAATGTCGCCGTGACTGCCGTGACCGAAACCACCTTGCCCCGCCGGATAAAGACTCCCGCCGGGATGGCAGGCTCGGTGGGGCTTGCCCCAAGGTGGGTGGGGCTGATTGTGAGCGCGGTGACCGAGGTTACAGCACCTGCACCTAGGCTGGTTGGCTGGGTCTCGCTGGTTACAACGACACTGGCGCTCACCGCCAGGCTGAGCGTAGCCTTAACCCGCTTGGCGATGGCCTGTTCGGCACCGGCCAACAGGGTGGTACGGGCCTTGGCGTTGGCACGGTCGCGTTCCATGCTGCTGGCCTGCAGGCTTTCTTGGGTTTGTAGCCCACGGGTGAGGGTAGCGTAGGCCAAGCGCGGACTATGCAGGTGGTGTGCGCCGCAGGTAATTGGTCCCCCCAGCGTTTGGCATTTTACTGCTGCGCGGACAGTCTGGCCACTGCCGGGCAGAGGATAGCTAAAGGCAAAGGCGCTGCTAAGCGTGGTGGGGTCATATTCACCCGTAAAGGAAATGGGGGTGCTCCGCGCTGGATGTTGCAACGTCCCAAGCAACGGGTAAACGGGGCCACTGAAGCCAAATTCGGGCCCTGCTGGCTGGGTGGTGGGTGCTGTTTGCAGGGTTAGGATGCTCCCGGGCGGCAGGATTTGCCGCGCTTCGGCTGGCTGGGCGGTGAGGGTCTGCTCTAGCGGCGTGGTCAGGGCATAATCGCCATCGGGCATCAGCGGGGTGCTTGGGTCGGTCAGTAAGCGGCCCAGTTGCAGCGTGGTGCCGTCGTTCAGCGTTGCGGTCAGCAAGGTGGTAGTGCTGGTGGGGCGGAAGGTCAGCCGCGCCAACGGCCCATAGCGTTGCGCCATGCTGCCACCCCCCGGCGAACTGGCCACCACGGCGGGGGTCAGCACCAGCTCGTTGCTGGTAAAGCGGTACGGCCCCGTCAGCGTGAGCCGCTGCATCACGGCAGGTGTGGTTACCAGGGTGGCCGGGTCGGTACTGGCCAGCGTCCCCAACCGGTTCAGCAACGTAAGGTTAATGGATTGCAAATCGCCACCGGCTAACCCTTGGGGAGTTATGAAGAGTGCCGCTAAGGAAATATCAGGCGCTGCCGACAGAGGAACATACACCCCGCCTACCGCAGCCAAGCTCGTTTGCAACGCTTGAAACAAGGGAGCAGCCTGATCGAGCCAATGGCTTTCGGTAAGCTGGTTAAGGTTATCGGCCATCACGTCGGGTTGATTTTGGTCTTGGGCATCCATGGCCCGCATGAGGGCGGCATACTGGGGCCGAATGGCGCGCATCAGCTGCCGCAGTGGTACAGTGGCCTCCCGCCAGAGCATCCGCGATTCATCAAGGTTCTGCACCCGCCCCAACGCGGCCTCCAGCACCGGCGCTAAGGAAAGCCCATCATGAACATTCGCTAACTGCCCCGCCAAAGCCGCCAGTGCAGCGCCGTTAAGGCTGGTATCCTGTTGCAGGGCGCCCGTCATGGCACTATGCAGCCATGTTGTCATGGCGGGTTGGTCGTCTTCGGGGAAGAGGCCAAGCAGGCGGTACATAGCGGTTGGGGGGCCATAGACCCCGCGGGCGCTGGCCACCAAGCCTTCCAGCTGGCCACGCAAGACAGCGGGTTGGTCGGCAAACAGGTCGGTCATGAAGCCCCACAGGGGGCCGAGGTTAAGGGCTACGGTCTCGCGTGGCTGCAGCAGCAGGGTAGGGCTGGTTGCGCTCAGTTTGTCGCCGATATTATTCACCTGCATGGCAGTCTGGAACTCTTCAATCACCAAGGGTTCAAGGTCCAGCGGCAGTTCAAGTGTGTCGTTAATAAACGCGGTGAGGCTCACCGCCCGCGCAAAGGCGCCGTCGCGTAGGTCGGTCCGGATACTTTCCACCAACAGCGGCACCACCAGCTGCCGGTTGTTGGTGGCGGCCTGTGGTCGGGCTTGGGCCAGGGCTAAGGTCGCGGTTACGTCGCGGGCGTTGGCGGCCTTAATCAGCAGGGTTTGGGTCAGGCGGTCCAGCTCGGCCTGTTGAGGGCTGGGCAGCCCAAGCTGGCTGGCCAGTTGCAGCAGCGGAGCAGCCAAATCAGGGCGGTTTTGCAGGCCACGCGCGGCCCCTAACAAGGCTTGCCCGAGCTGGGCAGCACTTGGGCCAGTCAGGCGCTCGGCGGAAAATGGGGTCGCAAATTCGGGCAAGGTGGTGTGGCTTTGGGCGGCTGCCACCAAGGCTGGCAGGTACTGCTGCCATACGCTGGGCTGGTTGGGGTTAAGCCGCAGGCTGGCACGCTGCAAGGCCAATGGCAGCGGGCCGGATGTTGCGATGTTCCAACCCTCTTGCCATGGCCCTAGCCATGCAGGTGTGGCTGCCAACTTGGCCAATTCGGTCGCCGCCGCCTGGGCCTGCACGGCATTGGCCAAAGGGCCGAGCGTGCCGGAAACTTCAAACCAACCTGGCAAGGTGGCCAGCAGGGCTGGCGTATTGGGGCTGCCAGCCCGCAGCAGGTGCGGCAGCAGGCTCATGGCGCCCTGGGCCTCGGCGGCCAGAGCTGGCTCGGCGCGCAGTGCGGCCAG
>JAIXXE010000032.1 GCA_027490875.1 Alphaproteobacteria bacterium | reverse complement strand
TCAGCAGAGGCACAGGATACCGTTGCCAGAGCTGAGGCTCGTGGCATACCCGTAAGGATGATCTGAGTTTGTCAGCCTATTTTCGATGGAACGAAGGCCCTGCAAAGTTGCAGGGCCTAGTTCGTTGGCCCCTAAATCTGTTCATAGCCCGCCATGGCAGCGGCGCGGGCGGCTTCGTGATTCACAATCGGGTGTGGGTAGGTGGTGCCAAGGTCAACACCGGCAGCCTTTAACACCAGCGCGGGGGCGGCCCACGGCTGCTGCAAATGTTCGTTGGGTAACAGGGCCAGCTCGGGGCAGTACTGCCGTGTGTAATGGCCGTTGGGGTCGAACTTTTCCCCCTGCCCGAAGGGGTTAAAAATACGGAAATAGGGCGCGGCGTCGGCGCCTGAACCCGCCACCCATTGCCAGCTGGCGGCGTTGCTGGCGGCGTCGGCATCGCAGAGCGTATCCCAGAACCAAGCCTCGCCATGCTGCCAATGAATACGCAGATGCTTAATGAGAAAACTCGCCACCACCATCCGCACGCGGTTATGCAGCCACCCCGTTTGGTAGAGTTGGCGCATGCCCGCATCCACAAAGGGGTAGCCCGTTTGGCCGCGCTGCCATGCGCGCAGGTCGGCGGCGGCAGTGGGGTCGGTCGCGGGGTTGCGCCATGGGTAGCTGTTAAAGCCATCCTTCCAGTTTTGGGTGGGCAGGGTTGGGTAATGATAGAGCAGGTGGTGGGCGAACTCCCGCCAGCCCAGTTCGCTTAAAAACTTGTCGGCGTCGCTGCGAAGGCTAGGTTGCTGTGCGGCACGTTGATTGGCCAGCTGCGCGAGCCGCCGTACCGAAACTTCACCAAAATGAATGGCGGGAGAGAGCCGCGAGACATTGGGCAAATCCGGTCGGTTGCGACGCTCGCCGTAGCCGTTAAGGCCTAAGGTAAAAAACTCCTCGGCGCGAGCATGCGCGCCTGCTTGCCCGGGCTGCCACATTTCGTTCCACCCCTCGGCCCAGTTTGGCTGGCTGGGGAGCAGCCCCAAGTCGGCCAACGCCAGGCCGCCCGCCAGCGACCGCCACGTTACGGTTGGCGCGGATTCTGGTGCATTCCACCCTGCAGCCAGCACGCGCTTCCAGTAAGGGGTAAATACCTTCATGGGTGCGCCTTCAGCGTTGGCGATCTCCCATGGTTCGCGCAGGCAATTGCCATGGACACTATGGGCTTCAATACCAGCCTGCTCCAGTGCGGCTTTCACCGCTTTGCTTTGGGCAATTTCATCGGGCGCATAGCCACGGCTCCACACCACCGCACTGGCTCCAGCCACTTTGGCAAGCCGAGGCAATTCGGCCCACGCCGCACCTTGGGTAAGGTGAAGCGGAGCCCCCTGCCCCAAAGCCTGCAAGCTATAATGCAGCCACCATTGGCTGGCCCCACCTAACGGGCGAAGTGTGGCATCGCCCGCAATGAAGACGGGCACCACCTCGCCCCGTTCAGCCGCCCAGCGCAGGGCGGGGTTGTCGTCGGTGCGGAGGTCATTCCGCACCCACCAAAGCGTAAGGGGTTGGGTCTTCATGGGTTATTCTTTCGGGCTTCCAGCCACGTTTGCAACAGCAGCGTGGCGGCAGTGCTGTCAATCTGCCCGACACTGTGGGCCTTGCTGGCACGGGTTTGGCGGCTGTCGGTCACCCGTTGTTCAAAGTAGGCGGCTTCGGCGGCGTGGCTGGTCAGGCGTTCATCGAACAGCGCCACGGGCAGGTTAAGCTCCTTGGCAATCAGGGCGGCAAGGTCGGCCACGCTTTGCACTTCCTTGCCGGCTTCACCGCTCATGTGCAGGGGCTCGCCCAGCACAATGCCTGCGGGGTCTAGGGCAATCAGGCTGGCCTTTAAATCCTTCCAAGCACGGGGCAATTGCGGCCTGGGTAAGGCCGTGGTTTGGGTGCTGTTGGAGATTGCCACCCCCACCCGCTTGGTGCCTACGTCGAGCCCCAGAACCTTACCCGTTGATGGAATTGGCTTGAAAATTAGCATACTCTGGCATAAGGTGCGCTGGTTAAAAGGTCAAGGGGATGGGTGAGATGGCAGAGATTTCTGATAAAGAATTACAAAAGCTTGCGCTGCTCTCGCGGCTACGTTTTGAAGGTGAAGCGCTGGCAACCTTTCGCACGCAATTTGCCAATATTTTAGGGTTTGTTGACCAGCTCAAACAGCTTAATACCGACGGAATCAGGCCACTTACCAGCACCGCCAACCTGCCCAGTACGCCCGAACGGCCCGACGTTGTGACCTCTGCCAACCAGCGCGAAACCCTGCAACGCAGCGCCGTGAAGGCCGAACATGGCTTTTACGTGGTGCCCAAGGTGGTGGAGTAGTTTATGACCCAGTCCCTCCTCACTCTTTCGGCCACCGAAACGCTGGCCAAGCTGCGCAAAAAAGAACTTTCTGCCACCGAATTGGCGCGTACAACCTTGGCGCGTGCCGCTGCCATTGCGCCACTGAATGCCTACCTGCATATTACCGAAACCAAGGCGTTGGAGCAGGCCGCCGCTGCCGATGCCGCCTATGCCGCTGGTACTGCAGGCCCCTTGGCGGGCCTGCCGCTGGGGGTGAAGGATTTATTCTGCACCGCAGGCATTAAAACTACCGCCGCGAGCAAAATGTTAGAACCCTTTGTACCCGCCTATGAAAGCACAGTCACCGCCAAGCTGTGGGCAGCTGGTGCGGTGAATGTAGGTAAGCTGAACATGGATGAATTTGCCATGGGTGGCAGCGGCGAGAACAGCGCCTTCGGCCCCGCCCGCAACCCATGGGATGTTAACCGCGTGCCGGGCGGTAGCAGCAGCGGCAGCGCCGCCGCCGTGGCTGCCTACGCCTGCTTTGGTGCTACCGGTAGCGACACAGGTGGTTCCATCCGCCAGCCCGCCAGCTTTACGGGTACTGTTGGGATTAAACCCACCTATGGCCGCTGCAGCCGTTTTGGGATGGTGGCGTTTGCCAGCAGCCTTGACCAAGCGGGCGTGTTTGCGCGTAACACTGCCGATGCCGCGCTGCTGTTGCAAACCATTGCAGGGCACGATGCCAACGATTCTACCAGTGCACCGCTGGCGGTGCCGGACTGGGTGGGCGAGCTTAAGCAAGTTAATCTGAAGGGCTTGAAGATTGGGTTGCCGCGCGAGTATTTCATCGAGGCCTTAAACCCTGTGATTAAAGCTGCCATCCACGCGGCTGCCCAACGTTTTGAGGCCCAAGGCGCTGAACTGGTCGAGGTTTCGCTGCCCAGCACACCCTACGCTGTGGCCGCCTACTACATTGTGGCGCCTGCCGAGGCCGCGAGCAACCTGGCGCGCTACGATGGCATGCGTTACGGCCTGCGCGTCGAAGGTAGCGGATTGATTGAGACCTACATCAACAGTCGCACCGCTGGCTTTGGAGACGAAGTGAAGCGCCGCATCATGGTGGGTAACTATGCGCTTTCCAGCGGCTATTACGATGCCTACTACACCAAGGCCATGCAGGTGCGCACGCTGATTGCCAACGAGTTTGACGCCGTATTTAAGCAGGTGGATGTCTTGTTCTGCCCCACCGCACCAAGCCTGCCCTTTAAGATTGGCGCCAAAGCCAAAGACCCCGTGAGCCTGTACCTGGAAGATGCGTTTACCATTCCAGCGAGTATGGCTGGCCTGCCGGGGCTTTCCGTACCCTGCGGTACGGCAGCCGAAGACGGCGTAACGCTGCCGATTGGTTTACAAATGATTGGCCCACGCTGGAGTGAAGGTCGCCTGTTGCAGTTGGCCCATGCGTGGGAGCAATTGCGCGGACCTTTCCAAATACCCTTTATCCAAAATTATTAACAACGAGGAGAACGACCATGACTCATATCTGTATCGCCTACCACAGCGGCTTTGGGCACACCGAAGTGCTCGCCAAAAAAGTTGCAGAAGGTGTTAGGAATTCTGGCTGTACTGCCGACATTCACAATGTGGCAGAGCTTAACGATGCATTATGGGAACACTTGCACAAGGCCGACGGAATCATTTTTGGCAGCCCCACCTATATGGGAACAGTCTCCGCACCGTTTAAAGCGTTCATGGATGCCAGCAGCAAGCTGTGGTTCGGTCAGGTCTGGAAGGATAAATTTGCCGCCGGCTTTACCAACAGTGGCAGCGCGAGCGGCGATAAGCTGGGGACACTCCAAACACTGGCCACCTTTGCCGCCCAACATAGCATGATTTGGGTAAGCCAAGGGATTTGGCCCAGCAGCTTTAGCGGCGATGGTCAAGGGCTCAACCGTTTGGGTAGCTGGGTGGGCTTGATGGCACAAAGCGATAACGGCCCCGCTTCCGAAACCAACCCCAACGCCGAAGATCAAGCCTACGCCGCAGCCTTTGGCGAGCGCATGGGCAAGGCTACGCTGCGCTGGGTTAAGGGTAAGTAAGGTCACCTTCCCATGGCCAAAAACCCTGCCCCATCCGCAGTGCCCAACAGCTGGGCCAACCTCATCTTCCAGCTCTATCTGGCCGGTGTGTGTGGGTTCAGCTTGATTGTCGGCACCTTCAGTGCGGCAGGGTTGCTCACCAGTGGGCTGGATTTGGCCATTCCCCCCAGCATCAGCGTGGCCGAAACGCGTTGGGATGACATCACCAAGGCCGACGTGCCCCGCAGTGCCGAAGAGGTTGCGCGTGACCGTGTGAACCAAGCAATTACCCAGCGCGAAAACAGCCAGCGTGAAGCCGCCCATAGCACGATTTACCTGCTGCTGGGGCTGCTGGTGTTTGGCTTCCATTGGCGCCTGTTTAAGGCACGGAAGGAGTAAGACATGACCGCCCCCCTCCCTAAAGGCTACGAGTACGTGATTGGGCTGGAAGTTCACGCCCAGATTACGACGAGCAGCAAGCTGTTCAGCGGTAGCGCGACAACGTTTGGCGCCGAGCCCAACACGCAGGCCTCGCCCATCGACCTTGGCATGCCCGGCATGCTGCCAGTACTGAACAGCGGCGCGGTGGACGCGGGGATTAAATTGGGCCTCGCGATTGACGCCACGATTGCCGAACGCAGTGTGTTTGCGCGCAAGAATTACTATTACCCCGACCTGCCCAAGGGTTACCAAATCAGCCAGTACGACCAACCCATCGTGCAGCACGGCAAGCTGGAAATTGACCTGAACGGCACGCGCAAGAGCATCGCCATTACGCGCATGCACCTGGAAGAGGATGCCGGCAAGAGCGTGCATGACTTGGGTGTGAACGTCAGCCACGTCGACCTTAACCGTGCGGGCGTACCGCTGATGGAAATTGTAAGCGAACCCGACATTCGTTCGCCGGAAGAAGCGGGCGCGTACATGAAGGCGATGCGTACACTGGTGCGCTGGATTGGCGTGTGCGACGGCGATATGGAAAAGGGCAACCTGCGCTGCGATGCGAACATCTCGGTACGCAAGAGTGGCGAACCCTACCGCACGCGTTGCGAGATTAAGAACCTGAACTCCATTCGTCACGTCATGGCGGCGATTGAGCATGAAGCCCATCGTCAGATCGAGATTTACGAGCAAGGCGGCACCGTGGCCCAGGAAACCCGCCTATGGGACCCTGAAAAGAACGAGACCCGCACGCTCCGCAGCAAGGAAGATGCGCACGACTACCGCTATTTCCCCGACCCCGACCTGCTGCCGCTGGTGATTGAACCCGCCCGCATTGAGGCCGTGCGCGCCACGCTGCCCACGCTGCCGCACGTACTGGCGGCCGAACTGGGCACACTGGGCCTTTCTGCCGACGATATTGCACTGCTGACCAGCGACAAGGGCTACTCCGATTACTTTACCGCCATGCTAAACGCAGGCGCCGATGCCAAGCTAAGCTGTAACTGGTTGGTGAGCGAGCTGTTTGCCGTGTTGAACAAGACCGAAACACCGCTCGAGAATTCTCCGATATCCGCCACGCAGTTGGCTGGGTTGGTGAAGCTGATTCAGGCGGGTGAAATTAGCGGAAAAATCGGCAAGCAGGTGTTTGCCGAAATGCTTGCCAACGGCGGCGAGGCCCAAACGCTGGTGGCCAAACTGGGGCTGGCGCAGATTTCCGATGAAGGGGCGTTGCGTAAAGCCTGTGAAGCCGCGCTGGCAGCAAACCCCGACGCCGTGGCCAAATTCAAGAGCGGCAACGAGCGCATTTTTGGCAGCTTTGTCGGGTTTGTGATGAAGGAAACCAAGGGCCAGGCTAACCCGGGGTTGGTGGATAAACTTTTAAAAGAGTTATTAAAGTAATGCTCTTTCGCAGCCTTTTTCCCGACCTGCCTGATGGAGTTTGGACTCAGGTTGATTTTAACGCGCTGGCGATGCGCGATTTTCCTGTTAACGCAACGAACCCCCTCCTTAATGCGGATTTTTGTGAGGCCTGGGAGAAGGAGATTTTTCAAGCGCGTCAAGCAACCTATGGCTACGGCGGCTACGGTGAAAACCGCGCCATCCTCTGGCGCGACCATTATCATCAGCAAGGTAAAACATGGCATTTAGGTACAGACTTTTACGTGCCCGTTGGCACAACCGTCGCAACGCCAGTGCCGCTTCAGGTAATGACTCACCGCGTAGACCCAGAGCCTGATGGCGGCTGGGGCGGTCAAGTCATTGCGCGGATTGCGGCGGGCCCCTACACCGACTATGGCCTTATTTTTGCCCACCTCGATACTCCCAATGCGGAGAAGTTTTTAACACCTTCAACCCATCTTCCAGCCCATACGGTGTTGGGTAACCTTGGCGGGCATAGAGTTAATGGAGGCTGGTCCCCGCACCTCCATCTGCAACTCGTTCACCCTAATCAGCTGAAGACCTATACGACTCAGGCCGCGCTCTATGCACTTGACGGCTACGGGACTGCTGACGACGTTTCTCCGTTACGCTTTCCCGATTCGCTCGTCTTTACGCTCCTTGCCTGATTTTTTATATTTATCTTGGCCCTAAAAAGGCCGCTGGATATCCGCTGGCGGCACGGATATTCCATGTTGGGCGGCGAGACCCTGAAAATGGCCGTGCAGTTGGGCCATGGTGAGTGTGCCCTGCTGGGCTTGCAGCAGCATCAGGTAGCCTTCGTCCTTGCTAAGGCCTAGGCCTAACACCATCAGACCAGCGTTAAAGCCCAGTTGAACCTTACGTTCTTCGCTTAAATCGTCCCAGTTTGCCGCTGTGGTAAACCGCAGTACCTGCGCGCAGGCGTGGGCGGTTAGGTCGGTGCGGTTCATGAATTACTCGGTACGAATGCCGCCCACCGGGGTGCCGACCTCGCCCGTGTTGCTGAGGGCTGGGGTAAGCACAATACTAAAGAAATAATAGCAGCCACCCATTAAATACTGCTGCAGGTACAAAGTCCAGGTTGGTTGCTGGCCAATCAGTGCGGTGGTGAACTCATGCACAAAATCGGTGGTGAACTCAACTGGTTTACAGGCGGCGGAAAGCCGATCTTCGCCGCGTGCCGCAATAATCATACCCACCCAAATACAAACGCCAATCAACGACGCAAAGACAAGAATCGTCTGGCCAAATTCAAAGGGTTTGCTCATGGGGCGCGGCTTTCGTTACCGCCAGATACTAGCCTACCGCTTCATCTTCGCCAAGTCTAACCCTAAATTTTATTGATTTTATTGCTAGAAAGCCTTTGTTTCTCTATGTCAACTTCATCATAGAGTTCTCACGTTTTGCTAATTGTGTGCAGAATTAAGCCCTGTTTCTTCGTCCAGAGTGAGTCGTCGGGGGCTGGTTGTTTTGTCGACTAGGGGAGTTTCTTTTTACCGCGCGATGCAAACCGCCACGCCCATGCCGCCGCCGATGCACAGCGTGGCAAGGCCTTTTTTGGCATCGCGCTTGGCCATTTCGTGCAGCAGGGTTACCAGTACGCGGGCCCCGCTGGCGCCGATGGGGTGACCAAGCGCAATGGCGCCGCCGTTCACGTTGGTGATGGCAGGGTTCAGGTTCAGCCCCTGCATCACCGCCAAGGCTTGCGCGGCAAAGGCTTCGTTGGCTTCAATCAAATCCAGCTGCGATGCCTCCCAGCCCGCCCGCGCCAAGGCCTTCTGGCTGGCGGGAATGGGGCCTGTGCCCATCACGGCGGGGTCAACTCCGGCCACCGCGTGGCTGATGATGGTGCCCAGAATCGGCGCGCCGTGCTTGTCGGCCTGTGCCCGCGTGGTCACCACCAGCGCAGCGGCGCCGTCGTTCAGGCCGCTGGCGTTGCCAGCGGTTACGGTGCCGGCCTTATCGAAGGCGGGGCGCAACGCGGCCAGCTTTTCCAGTGGGCTGAGGCGGGGGTATTCATCAACCTTAAACTCCAGTGGTTCGCCTTTTTTTTGCGGAATGACGACGGGGACAATTTCGGCAGCAAACCGCCCGGCTTCAATCGCAGCTTTGGCACGGGTTTGGCTTTCATGGGCAAAGGCATCTTGCTGTTCGCGGGTAATCCCAAACTCCTTGGCTACATTTTCAGCCGTAATGCCCATGTGGTAGCTGTTAAAGCAGTCCCACAGGCCGTCGGTTATCATGGTGTCGCGCAGGGCTGCGTCGCCCATTTTGGTGCCTTCGCGCATCAGGATCGCGTGGGGGGCTTGGCTCATACTTTCCTGCCCGCCAGCCAGAATAACCCCGCCGCCACGCGCGTGAATCAGGTCGGCGGCCAGCATCACGGTTTGCAGGCCACTGCCGCACACGCGGTTGATGGTCATGGCTGGTACATGGGCAGGCAGGCCTGCCTGCATACTGGCCTGACGCGCGGGGTTTTGGCCTGCGCCCGCCGTTAAAACTTGGCCTAACAGCACTTCATCAATACTGCTGGCGGCAACCTTGGCACGGCCTAGGGCTTCCTTCAGCACCACGGCGCCGAGTTGGGCGCCGCTTAAGCCTGCCAAGGCCCCACCAAAGCTACCAATGGCAGTGCGTACAGCGGAGGTGATGACAATATCGTGTGCGGTGGGGCTGTGCATGGCGTGGGGCTTTCTTGTTAACCCCACCTTAAGGAACCTTAGGGTAAAATGAAAGCGCTGAACTGCTGCGTGCGCTGCTCTTTAGGGCGTTGGCGGCGCGATGCGGTCTGATGAACGGCGGTTCATCGGCAGTTTACGGAAGAAGCGGTTGTAAACCAATAACCAGAGGCACAGATGCGTCACCGCCAGCGTGCCGAGCATCACGGCAATGAACATGGGTTTTTGCACCACAAACACCGCGTACGTCACGTATATAATCGTTTGAACACCCCATACGCCCCACATCAGCAGGGAAAAGTTCTTGCTGCCCGAGTTATCTTTCCACAGCGCCCAGGCCTGCGGCAGGTAGGCGGCTATCCCCACCGCGCCCGCAAGGCCGTAGACGGTCGTCAGCAGGGTTTGCCATTCGTGGGAGATTTCCATTGGCTGATGCTAACGCATGGCGCTCAAACGCACAACGGGCGGCCACAAGGGCCGCCCGTGTTCGAAGCTGCTGATTAAGCAGCTTCTTCGTCATTGTCGGGGTACCAGCCCTCGGGCCAGTCATCGATGACCAAATCCTCGTTCAGCATCACCACGGCCATATATTCGAGGTGAGGCGAGATGAGAGTGACTTCGCCACCCTTCCGCAGCTGCACCACGAGGCGGTAGTGCCAATCTGCGTATTCGTTCGGCTCCTTTACAAAGCGGGCTGAGCGAGCTGTGTGAGCGATACGCCTAGCAAAGGCTGCGGCTTGATCTTCATCGCCAAAGCTGCTTGCCAGCTGGTAGGCGATGGCGTCTTCAGGATCATAGCTGCCCATCTTGATTATGTCGTTCATGACCTTGGCCCAATCGAGAAACTCATTGGGGCGGCGAAGATTGATTAAGTCAGTCATGGCAAATTCTCCGTGTGGCCATGTGGAAAAGGGGTCTACCCTGAATTTCTTTTATTGCATACTTATATAGCGAAGTCCATAATTAATTGTTACAAACGTAACGAACATGTCATTCAGAGCGAAGCGAAGAATCCAGGTCTTTTCAGCGTTGTAAAGACCTGGATTCTTCGGCTAAAGCCTCTGAATGACAATCCTACAGGCTTTACTCAATGAGTAAAGGCTTCGCTATACCTTTGTCAACCATCCCACCAACGGTTCATAAAACTGGGCTTTCGCCCGCCGGCCCGCCACAAGGCTAACATGCCCCGTTTGCGCCATATGTACGGTGGCGCCGTGGGTTTGGCCCCCAATTTGGCCAATAAAGGGCAGGCTGGCGTTCAGGGGCACCAGAATGTCGGTCTGGGTAAGGGTAATATGCAGCGGCATGGCAAGACTTTGAGGTAGAATGGGCGTTCCCCCCACCACCCATTGGCCCTTAAACGCGGTGTTTTCGGCGTACCAACCCAGCAGCATTTCCTCGGCGATGGGGCTATCCAGCGCCAAACCGTCGGCCAGCCAGTCCTCGAGGCGGGTAAGGTGCTCCAACCGCGTGGGGTCGGTTTCCAGCCCATAGGCCATAATGCGCCGGATTGGCCCCCAGGGGTCGAGGCTCCAGAAGTACTGTGCCATGGGCTCGGGCGCGAGCGTTGGTGCCGCCTGCAACAGCGGGCGCAGCCATTGCGCGGTTTGGGCCATGTGGGTGTGGCTGGCGGTATGTGTAAAATCCCACGGCATGGCGGCCACCGCCAGCTTGCCGACCACCGCGCGCCCTAACCGCGCCGCTGCCGCCACCGCCAGCAGCCCGCCCATGCAATAGCCCACCACGGCCACGGGGCCTTGGGCCAGCCCAGCCGCTGCCTGCAGCAGGGGTTCAAGGCCTTCGGTCACCACCGCATTCAGGCTTAAAGGGGCTGAAGGTTGCGCGGCGGGGTCGCCCCAATCAACCAGCAACACGCGATGGCCGGCCGTGCGGAGGTGCTCGGTCAGGCTGGTGCCGGGGCCTAAATCCAGCACGTAGCCACGGTTGACCATGCTGGGAACCAGCACCACGGTTGGGCCGGTGCCACCGGCATCCAGCAAGCTAACCCGAGCCGCTTGGGCCCTGCCATAGGCCAGCACCGGGTAGGTTGGGCGCTGATGCCGCAACGGCATGGCCGCGTATTTGGCGGCACCGGCCTGAAAGGCCAGCCAATCGATATCATCGGGCACCTGGTTAAGCTGGGTGCGCAGGGTCTCTTGCAACTGGGCGATGGCCGCTTGGGCACTGCCCGCCAGCAGGGCCTTGTTGCTGGCCAGCAGGGCGGCGGCTGTCATGGCGGGGAGCGGTCGCTGCCCACTCCCCATGCGCAAACCCTGTACAAACGCTTGAGAACTCTGCCAACTCATGGCAGCATTGTAGCAACAAAAGAAAAGCGCCGCCACCCATGAGCACGCCCGAACCCATCATCATTAAAAAGTACGCCAACCGGCGGCTGTATAATACCGAAACCAGCAGCTATATCACGCAATCCGACTTAGCCCTGCTGATTCGGCTCGGCCGCGAGATTGAAGTCGTGGACGCCAAGAGCGGAACCGACTTAACCCGCCAAACGCTGGCCCAGATTATTCTGGATGAAGAGAGCAAAGGCGCAGCCATGCTGCCGGTTAACTTCATGAAGCAGGTCATTGGGTTTTACGATAACTCGATGCAGACCATTCTGCCGCATTATTTGGAAATGGTGATGGATGTGTTTAAGCAAAACCAAGCCCGCATGAAGGATGAGACCAACAAAAGCCTTGGGTCGTTCAGCCCCTTTATGCAGCTAGAAGCCATGCAGCATATTCAGCGCGCGCAGCTGGAACAAATGCAGCAGGTGATGGGGCTGTTCAACCCGTTCCTCCGCCAAACCGGCAGCGCCGGAGACAAGGACAAACGGATTGCGGAACTTGAGG
>JAIXXE010000133.1 GCA_027490875.1 Alphaproteobacteria bacterium | reverse complement strand
CAGATAGCCGCAGGGGGCCCAAAATCGACAAGCGAGTTGTCCTTTCTGGCCCCTGCTGGCTTCTGGAATGACGGGCAATGTGTGCGGTAAGTATTCTTGGGCTTTTCTATAAACTCGGTTACCAAAAGCAAAGGCCCCTTGCGGGGCCTTTGCTTTTGACCTCGTTTACTTCTTGGCTTGCTTCTTCAGCAGGTCCCGAATTTCGGCCAGCAGTTGCTCTTGGCTGGGGCCAGAAGCACTTGCCACAGGCTTGGGCGGCATGAGTTTGGTCATGCCCTTGATGACCAGAAAGATGACGAAGGCAATGATGGTGAAATCCACCACCGTTTGTACAAACTGGCCGTAGGGCAGCACCACGTCGGGTTTGCCCAGCAGCTCGGCGCCTGGAACCTGAAGTGTGAACTTAAGGTCTTTCACGTCCACTCCGGCCAGAATCCAGCCCACGACCGGCATGATGATGCTGTCGACCAGCGAGCTTACAATTTTGCCGAACGCTGTCCCGATCACCACCCCAACCGCGAGGTCGATGACATTGCCCTTCATGGCGAAGGCTTTAAACTCTTGCATCAGCGACATAGGTTTGCTTTCTTTGGGTTATACATCTGCAACCTTACGAAGGTTTCTGCGTTTGGCAAGGGCTGGAGTCGTCGGGTGTTCCTAAAATCTTGACCAAGCTTATCTTTCCGCTGCCGCGTTTGGCTGCCTGCGGCAATTGAGCGGAAGGCTGCAAAGCATGAAAGAAGATGATTTCCAGCGTCAGCGGGGCCTTGCCATCGGCCCGTACAGGCCAGGCGTCTATCAGGCGCTGCCAGCGGCGTTGCGTAAGCAGCCCGCTGTGGGGTGGGCGCTGCAGGGCCCAGTGGCTTTGTAGCCAATGCATCAGGCGTACTGGGCTGCTGAAGGTGAGCGTGAGCAGGTCGCGGTCGACCACCGGCAACCCCAAGCCGGTGCGTTGCAACAGGCTGCCAACATCCTGCACGGCAGGCAGCGCCGGAGGTGGGGCAAACCCAGCCGTGTGGCAGGCTTGCTGCAGTTCGGGGAAGCTGCCTTCGCCCAGCACATAGCCCAACACCACGCCTTCAGGCCTTAGGCAAGGCAGTGTTGCCTGCAGCAGGGCGGTGGGTGAAGGTGCCAAGCTAAGCGTGCCGGGTAACAGCAGGGCATCGCACAGCAAAGGGGGCAAGTTGTTGGCATTATAGGGCAGGGTTGGGGTATAATGCTTGCTAAAATCACCCTTTTGGTCGGCCAACCGTTCGGCCAAGCGTTGGTGCAATGTTTCCATCACCAAAGAGGTGAGAAGGGGGTTGGGCCAAGCGTTAAGTTGCGGCATGATGGCCCTATGTTTAACACGCTCGGTAACCTTTGGCAGCAGGGCATGGATGTGGTGCTTCCGCCCAGCTGCCCCGTGTGCGATGCCTACCTGCCGCGCGGCAGCGGGGGGGCGCTCTGTGCGGCATGTTACGGCCAGCTGCCATGGTGGAATAGTACCCAGCTGTTGCCACCACCCTTGCCGCGCAGCTTGGCCTCGTTTCGGGCCCCGTTGCTGTATGAAGGCCCGCTGCGCGAGATGATTTTGGCCTTTAAGTTTGCCGATGCCACCCACCTGGCCCCGCTGTTGGCGCGGTTGCTTTACCCCGCACTGGCGGGCTTGCCCCCGGCTGTGCTGGTGCCTGTGCCGATGCACCGGGCGGCACTGCGCGCGCGGACGTACAATCAAGCCGCCCTGTTGGCCCAACAGTTGGCTAAACTGAGTGGCCTGCCGTGCGAGGTGTTGGCACTGAGCCGCATCCGTATTGGCGAAGCGCAGCACAACCTTACCCGCGCTGGGCGCCTGCGCCTCACCAAACAGAGCTTTGCCTGTACCTCCGCGCTGCAAGGCAAAACGGTGGTACTGATTGATGATATTTTCACCACCGGCGCCACCCTTGGGGCCTGCGCAGGTGCTTTAAAGGCGGCGGGTGTGGTGGCGGTTCATGGGCTGACGCTGGCCTATACGCCACCCGGAACGTAGTTAGCCGTGGTACTGAGAGTACCACGGCCTTGGAGGTTTTCGATGGGTCAATGCAGCCGGAGCTTATCATCGTAAGTGGCGAACGAGACTTCTGCGGGCCGCAAAAGTTTGCTATGCGCGATGGTGACGGTGTGAATCGGTGCATGAGCAAGTTCATTACGCCAATAGCTCAGAAATTTGCTCAGTCGCGGAAAGTCGGGTGCTACGTCCTCGGTTTGAAACGTGAACTCTTGCAAGATTGACGGTGTCTGTGGGTGGTAAAACAGCACTTTTACCGTCAGCAACCCAAACCCTGCGAGCATACGTTGTTTAAATGTAGGCGACACGATAGCCGACATGTTTGCCTCCTTTCAGGCAGAGAAACGATGGAAGTTGTATAAGTCTATCAAATTTACCAATTCCTGCAAGAGACCATTTGCAGTGGAGTGAAAATTATGGCAATCACACTTTCGGTGCCGGCATAGCACAGCGGTAGTGCAGCGGTTTTGTAAACCGAAGGTCGGGAGTTCAATCCTCTCTGCCGGCACCATTTCACCAAAGGTGAATGACCCAAAGGGGGGTGCAGGGGGCATAGCCTCTTGCAAGCGTAACAATTGGCTGGATGGAGCCCGCGCTTGGCCAGAGCCAAGTTCGGGCGGTGGAGCACTGCTTTTATTTTACCTATGGCCAAACCCAAAGATACTTGCCACATACCTTTCCCGTCATTCCAGAAGCCAGCAGGGGCCAGTATATGAAACATCGCGCAGCGATTTTGGGGCCCCTGCGGCTCTAGCGAAGCCCATCACCACCTGTTACAAATTTCACCCTCATGGCGGCCCCCGCCTCCGCGAGGGTAAACTCCGGCCGCCATCCACGTAATCTTTTTTTAAGCGTGGATCACGGCCTTCGCCGTGATGAGGGAACTTTTTTGGCTGTATAGCCAAGCCCAAGAATACTTACCACACACATTGCCCGTCATTCCAGAAGCCAGCAGGGGAAAAATCGCTTGCCGATTTTGGGCCCCCTGCGGCTATCTGGAATAACAGAAGAAAAGAATTGTTGTTATTCCAAATACGGGTTGGGGGCCTGAACAATGAATCATTGTTCTCCCCAACCGCGTTCTGGAATGACGGGTGCGGCTGTGCCAAATAATGGGCCTGCTTATCTCTCAAAAAAGTTTCCCCTCGGCCACGCATTGGGGCCGAGGGGGGTAACTATCGGGCTGCTCATCAAGCTGGGCGATGAGGCTTTTCAGCGGTTCATGTCGCTCTGCCGAGAACGATGGCGTCGCCAAGTATTCTCGAAGAATTGCAGCACAACGATGATTGCGAAGCCAACCAGCGATGCGTTTATCATCAGGCCCAAGATACCTTGCAACCACTCGGGCCAGTCGCGCGGTGGATACCCAACGATGATGGACACAAACGTGCCTGCAAACGCAAGAACTGACGCTGCGATGACGTTGATGAAAAAATTGGCCACAGAGTCACCGATATCGACCATGCGCTTAGACATGTCAGTCTCCTTTTAGCCCGAAGGCTAAGTGTAAGGGGTAAAAACGAATAAGATGTTGGTTTTTAGTATACCATTAGCATAAAAACTTGTCAACCTCTCTAAAAAAGGAGGCCCTTAGGCCTCCCAGTCTGGCGTTATACCATTGGTCTCCGTTACCGCCCGCGTTTGCCAAGTTCGCGTTCAATATAGGCCCCGACTGTGCCCGCCAGTTCATCTTGCTGGTGGGTAAAGAAGTGGTCGGCTCCGTTAATTTTGGCGGCGCTGATGGTGATGCCCTTTTGGCGGGTGGTGCGTTTTAACAGGGCTTCGGTGTCGGCCGAAGGGGTGATTTCGTCGTGGTTGCCATACACTACCAACCCGCTGGTCGGGCAGGGGGAAAGGAAGCTGAAATCGTACAGCCCAGCAGGCGGGGCCACGGCCACAAAGCGTTTTAAATCGGGGCGGCGCATCAGCATCTGCATGGTTGTCCACGCGCCAAAGCTAAAGCCTGCCAGCCAGATTTCCGGCGTATGGGGGTGCTGGGCATGCAGCCAGTCGAGCGCAGCGGCCGCGTCGGAAAGTTCGCCCACGCCGTTGTCGAACACGCCCTCGCTGTTACCAACGCCCCGAAAGTTAAAGCGCAGCGCGCTAAAGCCGTACCGTACAAAGGTCTCAAAAATCCGGTAGGTGACCTTGTTATTCATGGTGCCGCTGTGCAGGGGGTGGGGGTGCAGCACCACCACAATGGGTACCTCGGGCTGCTTTTGGGCAAAGTATTTGCCCTCGAGGCGCCCAGCAGGGCCTTGGAAAATGATATCGGGCATGGGGGTGGTCTTTCCTTTAACGCCGTTGCGTATGGCATAGAAGGCCCAAGTTGTGCAAGATAAAAATGATAACCTTATGATTGGTATGATTTAAACTATAATGTTGAGTAATTATTAGGGGTATTGACGCCACCACAACGGATGGGTTAAATCATGTCATTATGAATCAGTAAGGAAGGCCATCGGCATGCACCTTTCCACCCGCGGTCGTTACGCCATTATGGCGATGCTGGATTTGGTAACGCTCAGCCAAGCCGGCAAGCCGGTCACGTTGGCGATGATTGCCGAGCGGCAGCAGATTTCGCTTTCCTATCTTGAACAGCTGTTTGCCAAACTGCGGCGGGGCGGGGTGGTGCTGAGTGCCCGTGGGCCGGGCGGTGGTTACCGGCTGCAGCGCGCCGCTTCCGAGATTTTTTTAGCCCAGATTATTGATGCAGTGGAAGAGGATATTGACTTAACCCGTTGCGGGCAAATGCATAACCCCCATGGCCCAGAAGCAGGCCAAGGCTGCGTGTATGGCGCCAAGTGTAATGCACACGACCTTTGGAGCGCGCTGGGCCGACACATGGAGCAGTTCTTCCGGCAGGTGAATCTGCAGATGGTGGTGGATGGCAGTTTTGCCCCCCAGCTGCTTGATGGCGCACTGGCTTTTCGCAGCCCGGTGCGGATTTCCATCAACTAGCCCTGCTTAAGGTTATATTTTTTGGCATGATGCGGCGCGTGTACCTCGATTACGCGGCCACCACGCCGCTGCGTCTGCAGGCAAAGGAAGCCATGCTGGCGGCGCTGGAGCATTTTGGGAACCCCAGCAGCGTACATCAGTACGGTCAGGCGGCGCGCGGGCTGCTGGATGGGGCACGGCGGCAGCTCGCCGATCTGCTGGCGGTACGTGCCGAGCGGGTGGTGTTTACCAGCGGCGGCACCGAAGCCAACAACTTGGCGCTGCGCGGCGTGATGGCCAAGGCACCTGGCCAAACCCTGCTGGTGAGTGCGCTTGAGCACGACTGTGTGCGGCAAACTGCGGCGGCCTTGGCGCAGAGTGGGGTGCGGGTAGAGGAAATCCCCGCCACTGCGGCGGGCGTGATTGACTTAGCGTGGCTGACCGAGCGGTTGCAACGTGGCGATGTGGCCTTGGTAAGCCTGATGCACGCCAACAACGAAACGGGCGTGTTACAGCCCGTGGCCGAAGCCGCAGCCTTGGCCCATGCCAAGGGCGCCCTGCTGCATACCGATGCGGTTCAGACCGTGGGACATTGCGTGGTGGAGCCCGATGCGTTGGGGGCTGACCTGCTTACCTTTACGGCCCACAAGTTTGGTGGGCCCAAGGGGGCAGGGGCGTTGATATTAAAACCCGAAGTGGCGATGTTGGCCACCCAAACCGGTGGTGCGCAGGAACGCAACCGGCGCGGCGGTACGGAAAATCTGGCCAGCGTGGCGGGGTTGGCAGCGGCGCTGGCAGCGGCGTTGGAACATCTCACGCGCGAAACCGAGGCCGCGCTGGCGCTGGCCGCGTATTTGGAACGTAATCTCCCTGCGGGGGTAGCGCTGGTGGCGCCCAACAGCCCCAAGGTGCCGCATGTGCGGCAGCTGCGCACGCCTGGCCGCAAGGGCGAGGATATGGTGCTGAAGCTGGATATGGCGGGTGTGGCCACAAGCCAAGGCAGCGCGTGCAGCAGCGGGCGGGTGCAGGCCAGCCATGTGTTGCAGGCGATGGGGTTTGATTTAACCGCTGCGGCGGAAGGGCTTAGGCTCTCGTGGGGCTGGAACAGCCAGCCTACCGACCTTGCTGCGGCGTTGGCCGCCCTTTAACAAACCCTAATGTGAACCCGCGTGCCCGTGGTCGGTGTGGGTGGTTTCGTGGTGGTGATGGTGTAGGCCCAGCACGCTTTCTTCGGTATAGAACCAAGCCAAATCCAGGCACAGCAGCACGCAGCTGATGACAAACAGCTTCAGGCTCGCGCTTTTTTTAGGGGTGCAGTCGTCATGGGTGCAATGGCCGTGGGCTAGCGCATCCTTGGCAGCTATGGCGGCTTGGTCGGCCTCGCGGCAGTCAATCCGGTAGGCAATCAGGTTCATAATGCCGCTAAAGGCAACACTGGCAATGGCAACGATAATCAGTTCGCTGTGGTAAACATGGATGAAATTATAAAACGGGTTGTTAGCCAAGCTGGCTGCCAGCCCCACCGTGCTGCCCAGCGCAATGAGGGCCGCCACCACCGGAATACCGCAGCACAACAAATGCGGCAGGACGGATAGCATGGTCACCGCACTGGTGGTTTTACGTATTTGGGTGGCAGAAAGCATGGATTTCTTCATGCTTGTAAGATAGCCTGGCTGTCAAGCCCCATGTAATAGCTTAAAAAAACCTCGGGCCATGCGTGTGCAGGGCCCGAGGTTGTGAACGTTGCGACCCTGTTTAGGAGGGCGTGGAGTGGCGCGCGTACACAGCGTAGGTATGTCGCCGGATCAAGCCCTTCATTGATGGGCTCATGCCGTTCGGTTCACCGTTGGCTGCTGACCCGATCGCATTGCGCACCGCAATCTCTAACGGTTGCTTGGTGTCGAAGCTATAGCGGATACTGGTTTCAGCAGCTTTGCAGATGTTATGGAACGTGCACATCACGTCGCCTCCAGACAGCAGGATGGTTCGCCTTGGTCACTGCGGATGCTGGTCAGCACCTCGCGGACTGATGGGGCACAGGTGCCGCAGGGTTCCTTCAGGTGGTCGTAATGTGCGGCCTTCATCACCGCCCCACATTTGGGGTTGGGATTGTGGGCCTGCATGGCGGCAAGTGTGGCGGCCAGCTTGGCACCAATGCTGCTATCGCAGCCTTGGTGCCCCTGAGCGCCAGCGCAGTGACAGATGAGCATGGGTTCCCCCGTGAGAAAAAGGTTAATCGGTGAAGCGTCGTTTGGTCTTCATCCAAACCAATGCTGCATTCGGCAGGGGCCTTCAATGCCAATTTAAAAAGGGTTTTATAGCCATAGTTTGGTTAGGGTAATAGCAAAAGTTTATGGAAACCTAGACTTAAAAACCCCACTTTTTTTAGGGTGTGGCAGCGGCCCCTCAGTATGCCCCTAAAGGTGGCACTTTTATAATCAATTTTAAGGGTGGAGCGCTGGCCGCAGGTGCCAAGGCTGCGGCACCCACCACTGCGGTTGATTATACCCCAGCCCCGCGGGTGCAGGGATAATGCCTTGCACCCGCTGATGCACGGCCACCAGCGCATAGGGCGCAAACAGCCAGAGGTACGGCTGTTCTTCGGCCAAGATTTCTTGCAGCCTGAACAGCTGCCGGGCCCGCTCGGTTTGGTTAAATGTACGGCGTGAGGCTTCAATCGCTGCATCGGCTGCAGGGTTGTTAAACCCAACAATATTAAAATCATCAGGCCCCTGTTTGGTGCTGTGCCATACATCGAAGGGGTCGGGTTCGGCGGGCAGGCTCCAGCCCATTAAAATCGCCTCGAACGCGCGCGGCTTAAGCACGGTGGTGAGCAGGCTGCTCCATTCCTGCACCCGAATCTCCATCTGCACCCCCACAGCGGCAAACATGGCCTGCAGGATTTGTGCGGTCTTTAAGCGGTCTTCGTTGCCTTGGTTGGTGATGAGGGTAAAGCGGAAGGGTTTGCCACTGCGCACCCGCACGCCGTCTGGGCCCATCATCCAGCCGGCTTCATCCAGCAAAGCGTTGGCGCGGGCTACGTTGTAGGCGTAGGGCTTGAGGGTTGGGTGGCTGGCCCAGGTGCCGGGTTTAAAAATACTGGCGATGGGTTCGCCTTGGCCAAACAGCACGGCCTGAATCAGCCCATTGCGGTCGACGGCATGGCTGAGGGCCTGCCGCACGCGGCGGTCGGCAAACAGGGGGTTTTTCAGGTTAAACCCCAAGTAGGTGTAGCTGCTGGAAAGATAGCGGTAGGCGCGGTACTGGCTGGTAAACCACGTGGCGGAAATGAGGCGGCTGTAGGCCAGTGGCGGAATGCTCGCAACATCCAGTTCGCCATTTTTAAGCGCCAGCCATTGGGCCGATTGGTCGGGCAGGATGCGGTAGTAAAGCTGGCCGATGCGCGGGGCTTCGCTGCTGCTGGGGTTGGCCTGCAACAGGTAATCCTGCCCGCGCCTAACCTTGGCCAGTTGGTAGGGGCCGCTGCCCAAGGGCTGGGTTTTAAGGGTGGTGGTGTTAAAATCGGGCGTTTGGGCGATGATATAAGCGGGCAGAATGGGCAGGCCGCTCCAGCTGGCCAGCGCGGGCGCAAAGGGTTCGGCGTAGGTTACCTTTACCGTGCGGGGGTCGGGGGTGGCGAAGGCTTTGACGCGCAGGAAATCATCGGCGTAGGGCGTGCGTGTGGTGGGGTTGATGATGGCATGAAAGGTGGCGCTTACATCGGCGCTGGTCAGGGGCGTGCCGTCGCTAAAGGTTAGGCCCGGTCGCAGGGTAAAGGTTAGCGTCAGGCCATCGGCGCTTACCTGCCAGCTTTGGGCCGCCTGGGGGATGAGGTTCAGGGTGGCATCGTAGGTGATGAGGCTTTGGTAAATGTTCCCCGCCAGTGTGCTGGCATTGGCCTCACCAGCTAAAAAAGGCACCAGGTTGGGCGGGGTGCCAAGCAGGGCATAGTTAAGCCGGTCGCCAGCATCGGTTTGGTTGTAGGCGGCAGGAGGGTTGGCATAGCTGGGCTGCGGGGTGGTGGTGGGCTTGCAGGCCACCAGGCTTAGCCCAAGGCCCAGCGAAAGCAAAAAAAACCCTCCTGCTGCGTTAGGTTTTATCATCGGGTTGTTACCCAGCCTTCACGGCCACGCGCTCCAGGCGGTGCCCACGCTTGCTTTGCACAGTGAGCACCAGGCCCGCCAGCTGGCAGGCCTCGCCCTGTACGGGCAGGTGGCCCAGCGTTTCAATCATAAGCCCTGCCAGCGTGACGGCATTATCGTCGGGCAGTTGCCAGCCGTAAAGCCGGTTGGCATCCCGCACGGGCAGGTTGCCCCCCAGCAGCCAGCTGCCATCGGCCTGTGGCTCTGGCTTGATTTGCGCCAGTGCAGGCTCATGCTCGTCGGCGATTTCGCCCACAATTTCTTCTAAAATATCTTCCAGCGTCACCAGCCCTTGCACGTCACCAAACTCATCCACCACCAGCGCCAGATGCTTGCGCAGGCTTAAAAATTGCCGCAGCTGATGCCCAATCGGGGTGGTTTCTGGCACAAAGTAAAGCGGTTGCAAGTGGGCGCGGAGGTTGACCTCGTGGCGGCTGGCCACCTGCGCCAAGGCCTTGAGGTAATCCCGCACCGACAATATCCCTAACAGGCTATCGGCATTACCCGCCCACACCAGCACGCGGCTGTGGGCCAGATACCCTAAGGTGGCGGGCAGGTCGGCCGGCGGGGTGTTGACATCCAGCCCCACCATAGCACTGCGATGCACCATAATATCCTTCAGCGTAAGGGCGTTGAGGTCGAGCACGGCATCAAGCATCTGGTGCTGGGTAGGGGCCAGTGTGCCATGCTCGAGACCGAGGTTAATGGCGCCGCGCACATCGGCTTCGGTGTAGGCAGGCTGGCTTTTATGGGCCAAGCCT
>JAIXXE010000081.1 GCA_027490875.1 Alphaproteobacteria bacterium | reverse complement strand
CACGACGGCAGGCAATTGGACATCGGGAACCAACTACTTCGCGGACTTCGATACGTTTGCAGGCACTACTGGTGCTGGTGTTTACGAAGCCGACAGCGCGACGGCGACGGGCGTTCAGAAGTTGTTCCAAATTGCGATTGAGAAGATTATGATCAACACGGGTGGTGCGGTTCAGCCGCAAGACATCGTGTGCGTCATGGGTCCGCAGACCGCTCACAAGCTTTCGCAGACCGCTCAACTCCGTGACCTGATCAAGTACACGCAGGGCGTTCAGCTCATGCAAGGTCAGGGCAACTACAGCCGCTATGGTCTCGCTCCCAGCCTGTTCGGTATCGGCGACATCGTCATTGAAGACGCTGTCAAGGTCACGAATCAGAAGGGTGCAACCCGCGCAGCGAGCTACATCCTTGGCACGGACAAGGTTCTCTTCCTTTCGCGTCCACAGGGCCTCGTCGGTGTCGAAGGTGGCGCGAACTTCGCGACCGTCACCAACTTCGTCTACGAAGACATGACTGTCGAGACGTTCGATGATCCGCGCAGCCGTCGCACGGTCGGCAGCATTGTGGACAACAGCGTTCCAGAGCTCACCGCTCCGCTCGCTGGCCTCTACATCGCGAACATCGGCGCTTAAAGTCTCTCTCTTCTCATGGGGTGGGTGGGGCTTCGGCTTCACCCACCCCTTTCGGAGGAATCCATGCCAGTTCCATATGCGACTGTTGCTCAATTCAAAGAAGCGGTTGATGAGCGGCTTCTCGCGGAACTTGGCATTGATGCCGAGACCGATGGCGTTGTAGATGGATCGAATGTCATCATCGTGTCTGCGCTCACGCGCGCGTCACATGAGATTCAGTCCTTCGCGCTTCGCGGTGGCATCTACACAGAATCGGATCTCAACAGCCTGCAAACCTCCACCAACTGGATGCTGATTGGGGTCACTTGTGATCTCGCTCTTGGCATCCTGCTCGCGCGCCGTGGTGGTCCATTCGGCGATGCGATCAAGGATCGCGTGGACAAAGCCAACTCCCTTCTGGTCGATCTCCGAGATGGTCGCCGCGTGTTCCCAAACGGGTCAAACATCGACGCGAGCAAGCCGTCTCTTTCGATCATTACGCAGCAGCAGCGCGGGATGCTCGGCATGGTTGCCGATAGCGAGTTCTTCCCACGCAGGAAGTATGGGCCGGTATGAATCGCAACAAGCGCGTCAAGTCCTTTGAGCGAGCATTGCTCCGCCGCATTGCGGAAGGCTTCGCTGCGGCATTGCGCGACAACCTCAAGAACAGCACAGGCGCTCAAGAAGGCGCTGATGTTCCTTTGGTACCTCTTGGTATTTGGGATGACGCAAATTTCCGAACCAAGGGCGTGAGCGGAGGCTGGACGAAGGCAGATCGAAAGAATTCCGACAAGCCCCTTGTTGACACGGGCAAGTTGTTGAAGTCGATCAAGATCGAATCGATCGACACGCTGAATCCAAATTCCACGTCTTCGGGTGCGCCCGGCTCGTGGCATCGAATTACGGTCAAGGCTGCTCCGCATGGTTTGGAACAGTCAAAGGGCGGGACGTTCTCTGAAATCCTGCTTGGACGAACAAAAGCGATTCGTGCGTCTCGAAACTTCGGAGACATGCGCGAAGGCTACGATTATGTGGTGCGCCGCGAAGTGACAGTTCCATCACGACCTTGGAACTTCGTGGGGCATCAGCGACTCACAAACATTGCACGAGACGCGGCACGACGCGCCGCAGGAGTTTGAGATGCCAGCAGCAACTGACTTCCATGTAAATGGACCTACCAGCATCTATTGGGATATTGGCGGAACATCTACTCCGTCTACTGAATTGGGTAAGACGGACAACGACGATTTGATCCGAATCACGTTCCGTGATCACTACCGAACCTTCTCGCGCAACGACACGGGCGACATGATTGCTGAAAGCGTGCTTTCGGGTACGACTGCTGTGATCGACTTCACAATGGTGTCATGGAACAAAGATGAACTTGAGAAGCTCTTGAAGCGCGTCCGTGTAGGTGGAACCTTGGCATCAGGCATCCTCAACGAAGGCATCTTTGCCACCGTTGGCGGATCAACTGTGACCGGCGCTTTGCCTAAGACGATTTCGCTCAAGATTGATCCAACTACGGTTGGCGAAACCGTGTACACATTCAAGAATCTGATGCTTACGACGGGGCCGGAATACATTGATTTCGGAAACACCCTCAAGCGAATCGCATTCTCGTTCACTAGCGTTGCATCGACCGAAGTCGCTGTGACATCAGTCAAGGCTTGATATCAAAGGAGTAGAGAGATGGCAGGACCGCGCATCGACATTGGTAATGACGATTGGAACATCACGTTCGTCAACGGCGACAAGGAATACCGGATTGACTCGCTCATCTACACGAGTCTGCTCATTGAGCGGACCAAGGGCGATGAGGATCCGCCGCGCGAGGCTGTGATCGACTGTATGAAGCAGGCGATGTCCTCGCATGATGGTCTGACCGATCACCAAATCTGGGCGATGAGTGTGCGTCTTGCGAAAGTGATGGGCAAGGCGGGAAACGCCTAAAGGCGGCGGCGCTCTTCGCTGCTGCCTACGGATTCCCGCCCAGCGCTTGCAAGGACGAGGAGGAGGCGTTGGGGCTATTCCAGAACATCAAGACAGCGCTTGCCATTAAGGCTGCTATCACGGCGCGCGGAATCGCGTCGTGCCTCTCGCAAGATGCGAACGCTGATTTGATGAAGGATTGCGGCGCGCCTCCGAAAGACATTGCAAGAATGAAATTGGAAGCCATGCGCACGCGCGCGGGATGGAAAAAATGATTCTTGCAAGTCAGGATCAAATCTACAGGGCGCTACGTCAGCGAATTATTGATGCCGCAGGCGTAGCGCCCTCTCGCGTTTACTTGACGAGCGAGCCGAACTTCGCAGAGGCGATGGACTACGCGGTGCAGATCACACCGCTCGCGACGGGCGCGACGAACGAGATGAATCGCACAGGGCTTGGGTTCATCAACGAGCGCTTTGCTGTCACCACGTTCGTGCGCTCCGCGTCAGACAACGTCAACAAGCAAACGCGGCAGATCGCTGGCGTTGACCGTGGGGTCATCAATCGCCAAGTCGAGATCCGCAAGGCTCTGATTCAGAACACGCTCGACGGACTGCTTCAGATCGCCACGCGGTTTGTGTCAAGCGGCCCCGTCCGTCTAGAGCCGCGTTCCGAGCTGTATCTGTCGGCCACCGACATCTTCATTTGCTCATATGCGATGCCGTGGCCCGTGGCCGGCAAGTTCCGCTATGGGTGGAGCGCGACCACACCGACGTGGTCGGCACTCAACAACGAGAACGAGTATCTCAACAAGGTCAAATACACCGTGACTGCGAGTCGCGGGTCTTCCGCGTCAGAGTACTTCTGGTTTGCGTTCCCACAGGATCTGCACACGCTCGGAATTACGATCAGAACGCAGGCAGGTATTGAGCCTTTCTATAGGCTCGGATATCCTGCGCCATCAGGATCTCCAGCAATTGGGTCGATTACAGATGATGGAGTGACGTATCGGCTGTATCGCCGCGCTTATCCAACGGTCGCCACGAACCTGACGTATCAGATTGAGGCTGGCTAATGAGTGACATTTCCTCCGGCTCAATTGACATCAATCTCCACACGGGAGATGACGGCAGCGGTCGCGGCCCCGATGGTGACATGAAGGTCGTGATTGAGACATTGCGCAACGTGCAGAACAGCGTTGCCACGATCTCACAGAACGTTCGCGCGATTCTCGAAACCCTTCGCGTAATCGCCCGTGGAGCCTCACGGGGCGGCGGCGGTGGCGGACGCGGTAGTGGAGGGGATGGCGGTGGCGGAGGCTCTGGAGGCGGTCCTAGGCCGTCTTCTGGCGGCGGCGGCGGTGGCATGTTTGCCGCCGATATTCTTGAATACCGCAATCGCATGTCCCGAACGATGGGCTTGCGAATTACCGACATTGCCACAGAGCAGCACAAAGCGCTTTTGAGCCGCTACCACACGGAGCGGGAAAATCTTAAGCCGGCTGAACTTCGAGAGGCTCTCGGGCTTCGTCGTCTTGAGATCTATGGCGAAGAGCAGCAGGGCAGGATGACTGCTGAAACTGCTCAAGCCATGTACAGAGCAGAAGCAGCGAAGGCAAAGGAGCAGATTCGCGCGCAGAAAGAAGCACAACGTGAGGCTGCTCGTCAGGCGCGAAATGCGGCGCAGGAGACGGCGCGGCAAGCGAAGGCTGATTTGCAAAGCGCGCGCAACCGCATGGGCGGGTATCAGAACGCGCGCATTTCGGAATTGCGCCGTAGGGCTGGCCTGCCGGGCGCTGATGTGGCTTCTCTCGGTCTTACCGAAGAAGAACGCGCACTAGTTTCTGGGGAGGCTTCCCCGTCTGGTTTGCCGGGAACTCGCGCTTACGCAACTAATGTTCGCGGCATTGTTTCATCTGTGAGTGAACCTGAAGAGTCTAATGGACAACCAAATCAAGGGCGCGGAAGCAACGTCTTCCGATCAATTGGGCGTGTTCTTGCGACATTGAGCTTGATCGGATCGGCGGTCAAGACGGTGATCAGCTTGATCAAGTTCTTCCCTGATCTTGCAAAGCAACAGCGCTCGGAGCTAGCGCGCGTCGATCCTGTGATCGCGCAGTATCAAGCGCAGTCCATGATTGCGAACTTGCAAGACCGCATCATCATGGCCCGCGATCCGGGCATGCGTTCCGCATACGCAGGCTTCACGCAATCAGAGATGGGTTTCCTTGAAAGCACTCGACAAATGAGAGCTGACACGCGCAAGGGAGTTGCTCATCTCGGCGGTTTAGCTTACGACCGCCTTGGTGGCTATGGATTGATGTACGAAGGCATGACTGAACTGCTAACCAATCCTTTGGGTGGGTTACAAAAAATGCTTTTGGGATTTGATGTGTTTAGCCCGTTTAGCGGATTCGGTGGTAATTACAGGCAATACATGGCTGCCCGTCTCGCTGCTCAAGGCAACACACTTCGATCCATCTTTATCGGCGATCTTGTCGGAATGACGGGTGGTCGATTCTCAACAAACATTGCGTATCCGGGCCGTCGAGACGGTGAGGCTTGGTGGAATGCGAGGCCGTAATGCCAAGTGAAACAAAGGTCACATACAACGGCGTGGTGTTGGATCAAGTTCGCATCCACGAGTATTCGATGGAGAACAGCGCAACTGCGGACAACCCTGCTGTGGCTCCATACACGCATTCGATTCGTGGCGAAGCTCTCGTGATGAATGTTGCAGGGGAAGGAAGATCAAATACCAACTTCATTCTCAAGTTGCGCGGCTTGCTGAATCAGCCAAGAAAGCCGCTTGAGATCAAGATTGATGATGGAGCAACGCCATCCGACCCCGTGTACTTGGCGCAGCTTATTGGTGCTGACGAGCGCGGAGGTCCGTTCTTTCGCGCGAATGTGACGGAGATCACGGGGACAAACTCTCTGCTCGTGAACTTCACAGCTGAATGGACGCAGACTCTTTCGTCGCTTGGTGTTCCGCTTGAAATGGTTCTCGCGAATCCGAATCAAGTGCGATCGTTCTATACGACGGCGCAATTTACGGTCGATCAAACAGGCAAGACTACGATTCGCAAGACAGGTTCTTTGCAATTGAAGTTCAAGGAGAAATTTGATCAGTCGCAAGTGAGCATCATGCCAAATGCTGCGGATCGAACAGGGATTTCAGATACCGCTGTATTTGGTGGGAAAAACTACAAGATTGGAGATGGAAAGCGCAACGACGTGATTGTTGATTGGCTTGTCAGCAACAATGTCAATCAAAATCAGGCCGACTATTTCCGCCGCGCAGTTGCTGGAAATATGTATCGCGGGTTCCGCCGCGTTCGGCAGGAATACGCAGTCGATGAGAGCCGTTGCCGCTTGCTGTTCGACATCACCGATGAGGAATTCTTCCGTGGATTGCCAGCCCCCGCCAAAATCGGCGATTGCAACTATGCATTCCGCCGCGCGATTGGCGAAGACGGCGCGGCAATGGGGCAGAAGATGTTCAGCGCGGAGATCGAAGGAGACAAGTATGTATCTCCCGGCGCGCTGCTGACGCTTGCAATTCGACTTTCGCAGAATCGAATTGACTACCAGAACGATTTGATCACGGAAATCAAAGTCGCTGAAGTCGGGATGCTGTCGAAGAACGCGATCTCATTCGAGGTCATGGCGTTGGCGACGAGCATTCAGAACTACAGCGCAGGGATGGAAACAGCGTCTCTGATTCCTAATCAGAAGTCATTGCTGCTTAAGAACATCCTTTCGCCCATTAATCTTGGCGAGAAAGATCAAAACTTTAAATTCCAAGAAGCTTACATGCCAGATGCGTATGGAGCTTCTCGCATTGTTCGTGTGAGTACTGGCGCATACGACCCATTGGCAGATTCTTCAACATTCTTCTCGACTGATCCGTCTTCAATCACGTTGAACGAATCAGATCCAGTTGTGTATCTGTTTCCCGATGCGACCTTTGACGCATACGAGCAGCAACCAGATGCTTCTGATGGCGTGTTTAGATACATCCAGCCATTGGATGTGCGCGTAAAGTCCGGCCCTAACAAGGGCGACCTTACGAAGGCATCCACGAAAGATCGCCCGGAACCAACTCTCAATCCAAAGAATGGTGTGAAGTACACAGTTCACACAGGCATTGTTGAATGCCCCGGAATTGGCTTTAACGCTCCGACTGTGATCTATCAGGTTGGAGCTCCGCGAGTCGAGCAGACGCGGTTTAGCGATGGATCCCGCAAGAATACTCCGCCAGACAATCAAATCGGCGACTTGCCAGTTAACGCGCAAGTCACGCGCAGAAGCGTGTCCGTTACATCGGGACATCCAGATGTCAATGGAAATCGCTTGATGAGCGCGGGATACGACGAAACTGTCTGCACGCGATTCCGAGGCGATCTCAACGGAAGCGGAATCTCGACATCTGATGCCAACTTCAAGGTGATCGACGCGACTGTGAATGGTCAATCAGTTCAGGTTCTCGCGTGGATTCCTTCGGCTGTCCCGCTGCCAGAAGACCCCAATCAGGGAACTGCATCTGGATTCACTTATCCGAACTACAACACCATTCAATTTGGCACGAATGGAGCATACGCATGACCGCTCTTGCGCCGCAAGGGCGTGTCTCAATTGAGATTAGTCGTGGCGATCGAACCGCCTACGCTCGGCTTCTCACGCCAGAACTCAAGGCTTTGATTGAGCGTCAGAACATCGATTGTTCCGACATCAACAGCATGAAGTGGCCGTTGTTTGGCCTCTCGAAGCATGCAACGTGCAAGCTGCTTCTCATGCAGCGAGACTTGATGGATCTGCTCGCAAGCGATGTCGAAGATTGGTCTGACGATACTTACACACAGAACAACGACGGATTCCGAATTTGGTTCATTGTCGGATCTGCTCTTGCGTGCGAGCGCAATGCGTTCAATCGAATGCACATTGCTGATATTCAGCCATTGATGCTTTCCGAGTACGGCAAGCCGACATATGGCGAAGCCTTCTACGTTGTCACCTTTAAGTGCGATCGATGGGCAGCGCGCGGCAACCGATTCGATACAGACTACGCAAGTTCTGTTCTTGGACAGTACTGGTCTCGTTCGTGGGATCCTGCGGCATTTGTGGACTCATATCAGTCTGCGGACAGGCCGACCGTGGCGCAGGTCGTGAACACGATGGTCACGAGTCGGTTGAACCAATCCTCATACTGGAGGATGTACCGAGCAGGAACAGATTCGTATGACGCATCGACTGTTACGTCAGCCGCTTGGTCATCCGCTGAGGGGCTTCGAGGAATCGACACGCTTCTCAACAAGCCTTTGACGGTTGTGCTTGATGACATTGCTGCGCGATCCGGCGTTGCATTGCTCTATAAGCCAACAGGATTGCCAACCGCGCCGGGCGCGTATCAGATTTCAGCCATCGATATCTCCGCCGGTAATCAGCGCATGGTGTCGTTCCTCAACGACTACGAGGGCGACATTCAGGCTGGCGCTCTGATGGATATCAAAGACGGAACAGGGGCTGGGACACTTCAAGACATCGCGGCCATTGCGCGCATTCCGAACGTCGTTGCGCAGCCTATTAGGCCAGCGAAGGCCATCGTCGGAGTTCGCAAGAATCGTGTCGCTGATGGCACTCCTCCAGATGTGTTCTCGCAATCGCTCTTGAGCAGCGACACACAGGGGACTGGAGAGTTTGAGAATCCGAATCTCAACGACCCATTCAGTCGGACGATTCAGAAGAGTCCTATCAATCGCGTAGCGCAATTGGGGTATCCCAACTTTGGCGAGGCAGGAGCCAAGTACATCAGCGCGGACAATTGGGATGCAGCCGAGCGTTCCGATAGGCGCAATGAATCTGTCGTGACTTATGGAAGTCCGTACAACAGCGCCGAGACGATCGCCAACGAAGTGGCTCTTCGATGGGCAGGGAAATACGCGGCTGGCGTATGCGATATCTGGTTCCGATCTTGGATCATGCCGCGAGTTGATCAGAGCTGGCCGGGAGGTTCTTGGCTTGAATTCCGCCTGCAAACTGATGGGCAGGGCTTCCCATTCCCGACCACGCGAATTCACGGATCAATCGATGATCCGATGCTTGGCCCAATCGCTGATGAGTGCCAGCACGACGTTGAAGGCAGCGGCATGGTTCAGACTTGGCGTGGCGAAGATGGTCGCATGCGCGTCCATGTCGGCATGCCGTTTGGAATCCCGTGCCTGATCCGAATCGTCGGCAACGAATCGATTGGAAGCAATGTTTGGCGGTACACGGCAAAGATCATCCGAAAGCCTAGCAGCGATACTGCGACGACTACGTTTAAGGGTGGTCTAGAAACCTTCTTGGGCTTGACAACTCCAGAACCTCAAATCATCGCATACAACTTGTGCGAGGCAAATAACAACGCGGGATTTGCAGGGCCGGGCTACAAACTTCCTCTAGTACAAGATGGTTTTAACGTGCTTCCGATCGGCCAAGATCGCGACAATGTCTTGCATGATGTTGTAGTGCAGGCGATGCTCTATATGGGAAGCACAGGGGCGGCGAATAGGGTGTGTGCCTACTTCTGCTTGCACAACGCGATCGATGGCGAGTGTGACACGTCCGCGTTTATTGAGCCGACTTACGACGGCGGCACGTTTGATGGAGGTGCATGATGGCGAGGATCTTGCACAAGCGAAGCGCAACGACAGGCGTGGTTCCTAGTGCGACCGAACTTGATGTCGGCGAGCTTGCAATCAATACCGCCGATGGGAAGTTGTTCACCAAGCGTGCCAGCGGTGTCGTTACTCAACTAAATTCATCATCATTGTCAACTAGCTCTGATGTTGTGTTGACATCACTTGCGAACAATGATTTGCTTCAATACTCAACAGCCACTAGCAAGTGGGTGAATATCCCTCAAACCAATTTGGTTGATGGTGGAAATTTCTAGGTGACTTATGCCAAACACAGTACGAATCAAGCGCCGCGCTAGTGGTTCTCCCGGCGCTCCATCCAGCCTCGCAAACGCCGAACTCGCCTTCAACGAGGTTGACAATACGCTTTACTACGGCAAGGGAACCGGCGGCGCAGGCGGCACGGCGACCACGGTTGAGGCTATTGGTGGTAACGGTGCGTTCGTCTCATTGAGCGGAACGCAGACGATCACGGGCGCAAAGACATTCAGCGGTACGGTCGCGCTCGGCTCTTCGGCTACGGCAACGACCCCGACCGCAGGCGACAACACGACGAAGCTGGCGACGACTGCATTCGTCACAAATGCAGTCAGCAGCGCAGGCGGCGGAACGGTTACGAGCGTTGCGCTCTCTCTACCGTCATTCATCACGGTCAGCGGTTCACCTGTAACGTCAAGCGGAACGCTTACGGGAACGCTTGCATCGCAGACGGCAAATCAAGTGTTCGCTGCACCAAACGGAAGCAATGGTGCGCCGACGTTCCGATCGCTCGTCGCGGCAGACATTCCAGCCTTGTCCTACCTGTCGTCGTCTGGCGGAACGGTCAGCGGAAACCTCACGGTTACTGGCGATCTTACGATCAACGGGACGACGACAAATATCAACTCGACCAATCTCGTCGTCGAGGACAAGAATATCATTCTCGGCGATGTCGCCTCCCCGACCGATACAACGGCAGACGGCGGCGGAATCACGCTGAAGGGCGCGACGGACAAGACATTCAACTGGGTTGATGCGACAGACGCTTGGACCTCAAGCGAGCATCTCAATCTCGCTAACGGAAAAGCGTTCTATGTAAACGGCACAATGGTCCTTTCTGGAACGGCTTTGGACAATGTCACCGTTGACGGCGGAACTTTCTGATGGCTAACACAATTCGTCACAAGCGAAGCAGCACCGCGAGCGCAGTTCCATCCGCAGGCAGTCTCGTTGCCGGAGAGTTGGCGATCAACACGGCTGACGGGAAACTGTTTACAAAGAAAGACAATGGAACCGTTGTCGAAATCGGCGCAGGAGGCGGCGGGGGAGTCAGCGACGGCGATAAAGGCGACATCACCGTTTCGGGATCTGGAGCGACTTGGACGATCGACAATTCTGTCGTGACCGTCGCGAAGATCAGCGCAACAGGAACTCCGAGTTCGACAACATTCCTTCGCGGCGACGGATCTTGGTCAACTCCCGCTGGTGGTGGAGGCGGCGGCTCGTCTTTCATCTCTGCGACTGAATTCTCATCGAACGGCACATATACGATTCCCGCGACAGCCACTAGCCTTCGCATCTTCATCGTCGGTGGCGGAGGCGGAGGGGGAGGAGGAGCAAGGCATCCGACTGCTGTCGCAGGCGGAGCAGGCGGTGGCGACGCTGCTTCTTTTTTGACGCATGACCATGTTGGAGCGTTCGGAGGAGCAGGAGCAACGCTCAATATCACGGTCGGAACTGGTGGAACTTCTGGGACCGCAGCAACTACTGATGCGACAAACGGAGGAGCCGGAGGGGCCGGAGGGTTTAGTAGGATCGACGTTCAAACACAGGGCGGAACGATCATCATCGTTCCCGGTGGAAACGGTGGAGGAGGAGGGAATACAGGCGGTGCAGCAGGAGGAGCATCAAGGTCTAGTTATATTTATGGATCAATTCTGACTGCGGGAGCGGGTTCGACATCTCAAACTTTCTCTCCGCCCACGAAAGCGATTACAACCGCATGGACAAGCGGCGGAGGATGCATGGGCGGCTGCGTAAACAGCACCGGAACAGCATTTGGCGGATCAGGAACGCAATATTCAT
>JAIXXE010000143.1 GCA_027490875.1 Alphaproteobacteria bacterium | reverse complement strand
TGGCCTACATTCAGGTGTGGGCGGGGGGTGGGGGTGGCACAGGAAATAACTGGGGTGGCAGCGGCGGCGGTGGCGGTTATGCGGATGCGACCGTTATGCTTTCCAGCCTTGGCAGCAGTGTTGCCGTAACAGTTGGGGCGGGCGGTGCGGCTGGTTCTAATGCCGTTGGGGGTGGACGTGGCGGAAACTCTGTGTTTGGAACAATAGTATCGGCAACGGGGGGTAATGGTGCACCAGTGAGTGCATATAATGGTGGTGGTGGTGGGTCCCACGGCATCGTTTCTGGAACAGTGCCTGCTTGGCCGTTTAAGCTTGCATCGTGTAGTACAAGCTATGATAACTTAGAGGCGTGGGATTCAGGCAGTCAGCCATCACGCGGTGTCTTATGCGGGGGCTATGGAGGGGAAAATGCCCTTAATCCAGGACTACCAAGCGTATTCGGCGGTGGTGGAGGTGGATATTGGAGCCATACTGACACGGTTCGTGGTGGTGATTCAGTTTATGGTGGTGGTGGAGGCTCTTGTACAGCTGGGCGGGGCGGGTTTTCTCAATATGGCGGCTCGGGTGGTGGTAATGCCGCCGGTAATGCCCCCGGCGGCGGGGGCGGGTGTTCAACCAGTACCTCAAACGGTTGGGCCGGTGCCCGCGGTGAGGTGCGGGTGAGGGTTTATGAGTAGTAGGCGTAGGACCTAGGGCTCCGCGCGCTCCAGCGTCCCACCATTCTCGTTCAGCCAAGCCCACAGGCGCCGCTACTTTAATCGCACGGGGGGGCTTGACGTTCCGGCGGTAAACTCTAGTGTAGCGGCATGATTGCTCGTACATCTCATGCATGGTCGCGCCTGTTCGCGTGGCAAAACGGTCAAGGCCCGTGGGGCAAGACTGCCAACAAGCGCCCTGCGCAAGGCCCCAGCGCTGCGCCTAAACCCGTGGGCCAAGGCCGCGCGGGCAATGGCCCTTCCGCCCAGCCCGATCTTGAAGAGATGGTCAACCAGATGCGCGAAAAGATGTCGTCATTCCTAGGCGGCGGTCGCTCGGGTGGTGGTGGCAGCGGTGGCGGGTTCAGCCTGCCCGGCGGGTTTGCGCCCGAATGGGCCGCGCTCGGCCTGCTGGCCCTGTGGCTCATGTTCGGCTTTTTTATTGTGGCCCCCGAGGAACAGGGCGTCGTCACGCGCTTTGGCGCCTACCAGCGCACCGTGGAGCCTGGCCTGAACTACCACCTGCCATGGCCGCTCGAACGCGTGCAGAAGCTGCCAGTCCAGCGGGTCAATCAGCTGGCGATTGGCTTTCGGAATGTTAACGGCACCACCCAAGATGTGCTGGCTGAAAGCCTGATGCTGACCAAAGACCAAAACATCGTCGATCTCGATTTCACCGTGCAATGGCGCATTGTGAACCCCAGCGCGTTTCTGTTTAACCTTGCCAACCCCGAACGCACCGTGGCCGATGTGGCCGAAAGCGTGATGCGCGAGATCATTGGCCGCCATAGCATCGATGACGCCCTGACCAGCAACAAGGTTAAAATCACCAACGAGGCCCGCGACCTGCTGCAGCGGGTGCTGAATCGCTACGGCGCCGGTGTGTTGGTGGTAGGCTTGCAGTTGCAACAGGTTAACCCACCCTCTGAAGTGATTGACGCCTTCCGCGACGTTCAGGCCGCCAGCGCCGATGCCGAAAAAATGAAGAACGAGGCCATCGGGTACGCCAACCAGATTGTGCCGCTCGCCCGTGGGGAAGCCGCACGGCTGATGCAGGAGGCCGAAGCCTACAAAACCGCGCGCGTCGCGCAGGCCTTAGGGGATGCCGCCCGCTTTAACGCGCAGGTGGAAGCCTATCAGGCCAACCCCGCCGTGACCAAACAGCGGCTTTATTTGGAAACCATGGAGGCCGTACTGCCAGCCTTGCCCAAGGTGATTGTCACGGGCCGCGGCACCCAAAGCGTGTTGCCGTATCTCCCACTCGACCGCCTGCCGCGCCCGGCAGCCAACCCAACAGAGGGCCAATAATCATGACTGCATTACGGTTCAACCCCCTCTGGGCCTTTGGCGCTTTTGCGGCCTTGGTGCTGCTTGGCAATATGTTTTTCACGGTCAGTCAAACCCAGCAGGTCATGGTGGTTTCGCTGGGCCAGATTGTGCGGGAAGTCGACGAACCCGGCCTGCACATCAAGGTGCCCTTTTTGCATCAAGCAGTGGTGTTCGACAAACGCATCTTGGAAACCGACAGCCCTGCCGAAGAAGTTCAGACCCTCGATAAAGAACGCGTGATGGTCGACAGCTTCACCCGCTGGCGGATTACCGACACCAGCCAATTCTTCATCAGTGTGCGCACCGTCGCAACCGCGCAGCTGCGGCTCGATACCATCGTGAACAGCGCCCTGCGCGAAGAGGTGGCCAACGTGCGGCTGGTGGAACTGGTGGATGACAAGCGCGACGATGTAATGGCCAAAATCCTCACCCGTGTAAAATCGGCCAGCCGTGGGATGGGCATTGAAGTGGTCGATGTCCGCCTCAAGCGGGCCGACCTGCCCGAAGCCAACAGCGAGAGCGTTTTCCGCCGGATGCGCGCCGAGCGGCAGAAGGAAGCGCTGGAACTCCGCGCCGAAGGGCAAGAGGAAGCGGTAAAGATTGAAGCTGAGGCCGAAAAGGAACGCACCATTATCCTTGCCGAAGCGACCCGCGAATCCCAAACCCTGAAAGGGCAGGGCGACGGCCAGAGCATGCGCATCACCGGCCAAGCTTTTAGCCGTGACCCCGACTTTTACAAGCTCACCCGCAGCCTTGAAGTCTATCATGCCGCCCTTACGCCCAGCAGCACCCTGATGGTCCTCGACTCCTCCGCCGAAGTGCTTGATAAGTTCGTTAAACCATAATGCTTGGGGGGTTACGCGGCGGGTTGCTGGCCGTTACGGTTGCGCCGGCACTGGCCGTGCTGGTGGGGCTGGGTGGGTGCGACAGCGCCCCCAACCCCGCCGAGGCCGTACTGCGCCATACGCTGGGCCAGAATGTGGCGGAGCTAAGCGTTCAAACGCTCGATGGTGCTCCTCAACCCTTTGCGGCATTGCAGGAATCACCCGCCAACTCGCTGCCGGTGGTGCTGAATATCTGGGCCACGTGGTGCACGCCCTGCTTGGCCGAAATGCCCACACTCGATGCCTTGGGCCGCAGTGGCCGTGCCCGGGTTGTGGCAATTGCCACCGATGCCTCGGCCACGGTGGTGAAGGATTTTCTGCGTCAGCAGTCGTGGGGGCAGGGGGTGGAAATCTGGCACGACCCGCGCGGCATCGTTACGCGCGAAGCCCTTTCGGCCAAGGCCCTGCCAAGCACCTATGTGCTGAACCCCAGCCTCACCATCACCTATGCGGTGGTTGGCGAGCGCGACTGGGCCAACTGGCAGGCATCGGCCGCCGCGCCAGCCCAGTAACCCGCGCTTTTAGTTACCTTCAACCACGCCCCGCACATAGGCGTTCAGCTCTGCAATCGGCAAACGGATTTGCGTCATCGTGTCGCGGTCGCGCACGGTCACCTGCTGGTCGGTCAGGCTGTCAAAATCCACCGTGATGCACAGCGGGGTGCCAACCTCGTCATGCTTACGGTAGGCCTTGCCAACGTTGCCCGAGGTATCCAGCATAATCCGCCCCAAGCCTAACTTTTGCAGGCTATTTTTAAGTTCTTGCGCCTTAGCCACCAGCTCGGGCTTGTTGCGGGCAAGGGGCATCACGGCCGCCTTAATCGGCGCAAGGTGCGGTTTGAACTTCAGCACCGTGCGGCTGTCGCCACCTTCCAACGCCTCTTCGGTATAGGCCTCGCACAGCACGGCCAGCATGGCGCGCTCAACCCCTGCACTTGGTTCAATCACAAAGGGCACCACCCAGCGTTTGGGGCCATTGATGCCCTTGGCTGCAGCTTCAGGGTCTTCATCAATCTGCACCGCCAGGCGGGCATTGCTGTGGTTGTTGGGTGTCACCTTGGCGGTCAGGTTTAGCTCGGCTTGATGCTTGGTATGGTTGCCAAGGTCAAAGTCGGTACGGTTGGCAATCCCTTCAATTTCATCATAACCATGCGGGAAGGCGTACTCCAGGTCGTAGGTGCGCTTGCTGTAGTGGGCAAGGTCACCCTTGGCCACATCTTTAATCTTGATGCGGCTGCGCGACACACCAATGCTCTCCCACCATGCCAAACGGGTTTCCAACCATGCCTCATGGGCGGCCTCGTCTTGCCCCGGCATCACAAAATATTCAATTTCCATCTGTTCAAACTCACGCACCCGAAAGATAAAGTTCCGTGCGATAATTTCGTTGCGGTAGGCCTTGCCCATTTGGGCAATCCCGAAAGGCAGCTTACGGCTGGTGGTATCGAGCACGTTCTTGAAGTTGGTAAAGATGTGCTGCGCCGTTTCGGGGCGTAAGTAGGCCTCGCTGCCGCTGCCTTCAGTTGGGCCGTATTGCATTTTAAACATCATGTTAAAGGCACGGGGCGGTAGCAGGTTTTTGCTGCCGCAGGTTTCACACACGCTTGGGTCGGCCATTTTATCGGTCCGCATGCGGGCTTGGCAATCCAGGCATTCGGTTAAGGGGTCGTTGAAGGTCTCGGTATGGCCGCTGTACTTAAACATCAGCGGGTGGCCAATAATGGCACCATCAAGGCCTTCCATGTCATCGCGTGCATAAACCATGGCGCGCCACCACGCCGCCTTGATATTATTTTTTAGCTCCACACCCAAAGGGCCAAAGTCGTAAAGCCCCTTCATACCGCCGTAAATATCGGCGCTTTGAAAGATAAAGCCACGGCGTTGGCACAGGGCAACCAAAGTTTTCATATCCTGAATGGGCATAGCGAGGTCTCGAAGTTCGTTGGGTTCAAAGGATTAAACTAAAACAACAGGGCAAACACAAAAAGAGGGGCTATCGCCCAACGCCGCTGGCAGCAACATAAGTTCTCATCGTCATAATTCACTATAAACTAGGCCAAAAGCAATGGCAAGCCAAGCCAGCACCGTCTGCTATTTTTTCATTGTCAACGTTCAACCATCTAGCATACTCTCTCTTTATGTTGATGGAAGAAAAGTTTCTCCTTTGGCGGGTCAGTGCCGTGCTGATTGGCCTGTGCATGCCCCTGATTATCGTGGGCAAGAGCCTGGTCGGCGGGCTGCTGCTGCTGGGGATTATCACGGGGCTGATGGCAACCAAGGATGAATCGCTGCGGGTCTCTGTTAAGCTTTTGTTTAACAATATTCCAACCATGCTGATTGTGGGGTTTCTGTTGGCGGCCTTGGCGGGTGTTGGGCTGGGGCCATTCCCCGTGAACGCGCTGGATAAGTGGGGTCAATTGGTGTTGGTGGCGTTGGGGTGCGGCCTCTTGTTTTTAACGCTGCGCGAAATGCCCGGCGTGGCGCTGGAACTGCTGCTAAAAACGCTGGCCATCAGTACCATGGTCCTTTGCGGCCTCACGCTGGCCGATGCCCTCAGCGGCAACCTGCAACTGGCCACCGCGCTGCATGGGGCCGACAAGGCCACTTCGCCCTACCGGCTTAACTTTGTCAGCAGCGTACTGGCCGTGCTGCTGCCGTTTGTGTGGGCCCACGCCATGCTTAAGTCGCGGGAAGGCGAGCCGTTGGCGCGCCGGTTGGTGTTGCCGGTGGCTGCTTTAGGGCTGTTTGTTTTAATCTTGGCGGGCGGCCGCGCGGGTTGGTTTGGCGGTGTGGCGGGTGGTTTGGTCTTTTTGGTGTTGGCGGGCCGTTACCACGGGCTGATTATTCACCGCACCCACTGGTGGGGTTTGGCGGGGCTGTTGCTG
>JAIXXE010000174.1 GCA_027490875.1 Alphaproteobacteria bacterium | reverse complement strand
TGGCGATGTATAAGCCGAAAGAGAGCAAGAAGGTGTAACCATGCTTTCCGATAACCTTACCCTGTTGCTCGCCATTGCGGCGGGCGTGCTGTGCGTGCTGGGCCTGCAAGGGCTGAGCCACCCCAAGACCGCGCGGCGGGGGAACCTCTGTGCCATGGGGGGGATGGGGCTGGCTGTGCTGCTGGCGTTTGCGCACCCTGCCATGAGCGCCTACAGCTGGGTGCTGGCGGGCTTGGCGGTGGGGGCAGCCGTGGGGATACCACTGGCGCGTAAAACCTCGCTTACGTCGCTGCCGCAGCTGGTGGCGGTGTTCCATAGCTTGGTGGGTTTGGCGGCGGCGTTGGTGGCGCTTGGGATGTATTTACAAAAGCACGCCTTTGGCCTGATGGAGCCAAAATTGGCTGTGGAAATTGGCCTGGGGGCCGCGATTGGCCTGATTACGCTGACCGGCAGTATTCTGGCAGCCCTTAAATTGCAAGGCGTGGTGAGCGGTAAGCCGTGGGGCTGGTGGGGCCGCCATTACCTCAACCTTGGCTTGGGGCTTGGCACCCTTGCGTGCGTGGCGTGGTTTACATTGACCTTTTCGCCCGTAGCCTTGGCGCTGATTTTTATGATGAGCCTGATGTTAGGCTGGACGCTGGTCGCCCCCATCGGCGGCGCCGACATGCCCGTGGTGGTGAGCATGCTTAATAGCTACAGCGGTTGGGCTGCGGCGGCCACGGGCTTTGCCGTGGAAAGCCCGCTGCTGATTATGGTGGGTGCGCTGGTCGGGGTCAGCGGGGCAATTTTAAGCTACGTGATGTGCCATGCGATGCAGCGGAGTTTTATTTCGGTAATTTTAGGAGGCTTTGGGACTGTGGAAAGTTCATCCAGTGCCGATAATGCCGCCCCCGCCAAGGCTGCTGCCTTGGCTGGAACCGACGATGTGGCCTACCAGTTGGCCGAGGCTGAGCGCGTGATTATCGTGCCCGGCTACGGCATGGCGGTGGCGCAGGCGCAGCATGCCGTCAAGGCGCTGACCGGGCAGCTGCTGGCGCGTGGGGTGGAGGTACGCTTTGCGATTCACCCCGTGGCAGGCCGTATGCCCGGCCACATGAATGTGCTGCTGGCCGAGGCGGATATTCCCTACGACCTGGTGGAAGAGCTGGAAGATGTAAACCCACGGTTTGCGGAGGCGGATGTGGTGCTGATTCTGGGCGCCAATGATGTGGTGAACCCTTCCGCCCAGACCGATAAAAACAGCCCAATTTTCGGCATGCCGGTGCTGGAAGCGTGGCATGCCAAGCGGGTGTATGTGGTGAAGCGCAGTCATCGGCCCGGCTATGCGGGGATAGAAAACCCGCTCTTTACCCTACCCAACGCCGCCTTGGTGCTGGGCGATGCCAAGGAGATTGTTGAGAAAATCGGGACGGCTTTGAAAGCTACTTGAAAATCACTTGACTGATGCCGGTGTTGCTTAGTACCCTTAAAGGGCATGAAATGTGCCACTTACCATACATGGTTTATCACTGCCGCTTGGGCAGTATAATCTTATGTCTGGTGGTACGCTTTGTGTAAATCCTTAACGATCGTTCTTCTCACCGAGCGGGCCATCAGGCCCGCGTAGCCTTAGGAGGGCTTATGACGGAAAAGCAAAAGGATATGCCTTGGAGCGAGGACCCTCTTCGCATCAACAAGGCAGCCTTAGATTTGGTGTGCAAACTGTTGGGCACGACGGCAGATTCGGCCCCCGTTAACTCAGTCGCCTTAGGGTTGCTGTGTAAACAGCTGGGCATGTCAGCCGACGCATACCCTACGTTTTGTGTCGATTCGGATGGCGACCTGCTTTACTACGGCGGTTGTTGGGCTGGTTGGACTTCGGTAGAGCGGATGCTCACCAACCGAGGCCTTGAGTTCCCCACAATGGCTTGAAACTGAGGGTTTGACTTCACACGCGAAGTCTCCACACGAGAAAATCCCGCCGAAAGGCGGGATTTTTTATTAAGGGGGAGGTCAAGACGCAGGACTGTTACCCATTCGTCACACTTGCCGCCCAACGGGGCAACCACCGTAGGCTTTGGCTTGCAGGTTTTACCAGAAGGCGTAGGCTGGCGGCATTCAAAAAAAGGATTTTGACCATGCCTGCCCCCCGTTCTCCTAAAATCGCCCTGATTGGTGCTGGCCAGATTGGCGGCACGTTGGCGTTGCTGAGTGCTCTTAAAAACCTCGGTGAGGTGGTGGTGGTGGATGTGGCGGAAGGCGTGCCGCAGGGTAAGGCTTTGGATATTATGCAAGCCGGTGCAGTGGAAGGCTTTGAGCCTCATTTGGTGGGGAGCAACGATTACAAGGCTATCAAGGGCGCCGATGTGGTGATTGTGACCGCAGGTGTGCCGCGTAAGCCCGGTATGAGCCGCGATGACTTGGTGGCGATTAACACGGGGATTATCCAGAAAGTCGGTGCCGAGATTAAAAAGCATGCGGCCGATGCGTTTGTGATTGTGATTACCAATCCGCTCGATGCCATGGTTTATGTGATGCAGAAAGTTACCGGCTTCAAGCCCAGCATGGTGGTGGGGATGGCGGGGGTACTGGATAGTTCCCGCTTTGCGATGTTCCTGAGCGAGAAGCTGAAGGTGAGCATCAAGGATATTCGGACCTTTGTGTTGGGTGGCCACGGCGACACCATGGTGCCGATGGTAAGCTGCACCTCTGTTGCAGGGATTCCGCTGAAGGATTTGGTGAAGTCTGGCCGTTTAAGCCAAAAGGAACTGGATGACATGATTGTGCGCGCCCGCAACGGCGGCGCCGAGATTGTGAACCTGCTGAAAACCGGGAGCGCCTTCTATGCGCCCGCCAGCAGCGCGCTGGCCATGGCGCAGGCCTATTTGCGCAACGAGCGCCGCATTCTGCCCGTGGCCGCCTACTGCAAAGGCGAGTATGGCGTGAAGAACCTGTACGTGGGCGTGCCAGCCATCATTGGCAAGAACGGCGTGGAAGAGATTGTGGAAGTGAGCCTCTCCGCCGCTGAAGCCAAGATGCTGGCCGGCAGCGTGAGTGCGGTGAAGGATTTGATTAAGGCGACAAAAGTTTAAACAACGGAACCGAGCAGCATGAACCTCCACGAATATCAAACCCGCGACCTTTTTAGCAAATATGGTGTGGCTGTGCCGCCGGGGATTTTAGCCAAGAACCCTGCCGAGGCCGAACTGGCAGCGGAAAAGCTGAACTCTTCCCTTTACGTGGTAAAGGCACAGGTGCACGCGGGCGGGCGCGGTAAGGCGGGTGGCGTGAAGTTGGTAAAGACCCCCAAGGAAGCGGGCGTGGCGGCGGCTGGGATGCTTGGCCGTAACCTGATTACCTACCAGACCGATGCCAAGGGTCAGCCGGTGAACAGCGTGTTCGTGACGGTGGGGATTGAGATTGCGCGTGAGCTTTACTTGGCAATTTTGCTGGATAGAAGCGCGGGGCGACTGGTGGTGATGGCCAGCACCGAAGGCGGTGTAGAGATTGAAAAGGTGGCGCACGAAACCCCCGAGAAAATTATTAAGGAAACGGTTGACCCCGCGCTGGGGTTGCAGGCCTATCAGGCCCGTAACCTGGCCTTTGCGCTGGGCCTGGAAGGCCCGCAGGTGGGCAAGGCCGTAATCTTTATGTTGAACCTGTATAAAATGTACCTTGAAACCGATGCGGCGATCATTGAAATCAACCCGCTGGTGGTAACGAAGGACGGCGACATTCAGGCGCTGGATGGCAAGGTGGTGCTGGATGACAACGGGCTGTTCCGCCACCCCGACCTGGCCGCGCTGGATGATACCACCCAGCACGACCCGCGCGAAACCGAGGCCCGCAAATACGACCTTAACTATGTGGGGCTGGATGGGAACATCGGCTGCATGGTGAATGGTGCGGGGCTGGCGATGGCCACGATGGATATCATCAAGCATATTGGCGAAGCCAAAGGGGCCGCGCCCGCGAACTTTCTGGATGTGGGCGGTGGCGCCGATGAGGCGAAGGTTACCGCTGCGCTGAAAATTCTGCTGGGCGATACGCAGGTGAAAGGCATTCTCATCAACATTTTTGGTGGGATTATGAAGTGCGATACCATCGCCAACGGGATTGTGGCGGCCGCCCGCGCCGTGAAGTTGCATGTGCCGATGGTGGTGCGACTGGAAGGCACCAATGTGGAGCTGGGCAATAAAATCCTGGCCGAGAGTGGGCTGCCGATTATTGCGGGGCATAGCCTCAAGGATGCCGCCGAGAAAATTGTGGCGGCGATTGGGAAGTAATATGACTGATCGTTGGGCCGTTGCAACGCAAGCCAAATTGGGCACGCTCCCAACAGCGAGGCTATTAGTTGAAGCGATGAAAAGTGCTGTGATGCACAATCATACTTTCACCAAATACGATGGCCAACCTGATGCGGAATTGCTTGATTTAGAAGATGAAGTAAAAGAACTAACGCAAGCGATTCGTGAAAAAGAGGGGCCGAAGGCAATCCAAGGCGAAATTGGAGATGTTATTTTCTCTCTTTTGAACGTGTGTCGTGCTCAAAATATTGACTTTGATGAAGCTTTAGAAAGCTTTGCGAAACGCTGGCTAACCCGTAAAGCGATGCAAGAAGAACAAGTGTTTGCACGCGGGTTTACTTGGGAGACTTTACCGTTAGATGTAAGTGAAGAAATTTGGCAATCGGTTAAAAAGCAATTAAAGCAACAAGAGCAGCAAGAGTAGGGAATCGTTATGTCCATCTTCATCACCCCCGAAACCAAAGTGATTACACAAGGTTTTACTGGCAAAAACGGCACCTTTCATACCGAGCAGGGGCTTAAATACGGCACCCGCTATGTGGGTGGAGTAACGCCCGGTAAAGGCGGCACCACGCATCTGGGCTTGCCGGTGTACAACACCATGGCCGAAGCGCTGCACGAAACCGGTGCTGAAGCCAGCGTGATTTACGTGCCGCCAGCTGGTGCCGCCGACGCGATTTTAGAGGCCGAAGCCGCTGGCGTGCGCCTGTGCGTTTGCATTACCGAAGGCATTCCGGTGCTGGATATGGTGCGGGTGAAGCGCAAACTGATGGACCCCAAATGCACCATGCGCCTGATTGGCCCCAACTGCCCCGGTGTGATTACACCCGGCGAGAACGGTACGGGCTGCAAGATCGGGATTATGCCTGCGCATATTCACATGAAAGGTCGGGTAGGGGTGGTGAGCAAATCAGGCACCCTGACCTATGAGGCGGTGAAGCAAACGACCGATGTAGGCCTCGGCCAAAGCACCTGTGTGGGGATTGGTGGCGACCCCGTGCATGGCACCAACTTTATTCAGGTTTTAAGCGCCTTTGAAAATGACCCCCAGACCGAGGCCATTGTGATGATTGGCGAGATTGGCGGGATGGCCGAGATTGAGGCTGCGGATTATATAAAGTCGGCCTTGACCAAGCCCGTGGTGGGCTTCATTGCCGGTGCCAGTGCGCCCAAAGGCAAACGCATGGGCCATGCGGGAGCGATTATCTCGGGTGGTAACGACACCGCCGAAGCCAAGATTGCAGCCCTTCAACAGGCAGGTGTGGTGATGGTACAAACCACCAGCGACATCGGCGCGGCAGTGAAGCGGATTTTGGGTTAGACTTTACCCCAATCAGGTTAACCTGCCACACGAATAATCTTCCCGTTGTTTATTCGGGCGACAATGCTTGACAGTGTGAGAGAGCGGGCGTAAACCGCGCCGGTTATCACCCTTATAGGGGACGTAACGAATAGCAGAATGGCTACGACGATATATTAAACGCGCATGGGAAGAAGCGCGTGGCACGGCTGCTGAAACAAAACGAGAGATTTATTTTATGGCTAATGTCGCTTCCGCTGCGGCGCTTGCAGCGCCTTCGATGCCCATCTTGGATTTACCAGTCATACCTTTGGCGGTTGGGATTTTTCTGTTGGTCTATGCCCTGATTTTAAGCGAGCGCGTCAACCGTGCGTTGGTGGCGCTGGCGGGTGCTGGCTTGATGATTTACGCCGGTGTGCTGAATCAGGATCAGGCGATTGCCGCGATTGATTTTAACACCCTGGGCCTGCTGCTGGGGATGATGATTATTGTGGGGATTACCAAACTGACCGGGTTGTTTGACTACCTTGCCTTAAAGGGCGCACGCTTGGTAGAGGCCAAGCCGTTGGGGTTGCTGGTGGTGATGAATTTGGTGACGATGGTTGGGTCGGCCCTGATGGGCAACGTGACGACCATCCTGCTGGTCGGCCCCATCGCGCTGGCCTTTGCCCAGACACTTAAGATTTCCCCCTTTCCTTTTATTATCAGTTCGATTTTTGCGGCCAACATTGGTGGTTTTTCCACGGTGGTGGGCGACCCAACCCTGATGCTGATTGGCAGCGCGACCCACTTCAGTTATCTGGAAGTGTTCCGGAATATGGCCCCGCTTTCAGTGTTGGTGAATTTGATTTTGCTTGGGGTGATGGTGTTGCTCTGGCGTAAACAGCTGGTGGCGAGCAAAGCCGCCCGTGCGGAAATCTTGGCCAAGGACCCGCGAAAAGCTATTAAAAATAAAAAACTGCTGGTGCGGTGCCTGGTGACGTTGGGCTTGGTGCTGGTAGGGTTCCTCACCACCGACCTGACGGGCCTGAAGTTGGCCAGTGTGGCGATGGGTGGGGCAGTCTTTTTAGGGCTGTGGGAGGCCTTGGGGCAGAACGAAGAACGGCAGCACCATAAGGTTCAGAATGCCGTGGCGGATGCCGAGTGGGTGACCCTGCTGTTTTTTGTTGGTCTGTTCGTGTTGGTGACGGGGCTTATCAAGGCTGGCGTGATTGACCTGCTGGCCACCTACCTGTTGGCCCTTACCGGCGGCGATATTCATGCGGCGATGCTGTGGGTACTGTGGGGCAGCGCGATCCTTTCTGCGTTTGTGGATAACGTGCCGTATGTGGCGACGATGATTCCGTTACTGCAGCAGGTGGCCCCGCAACTGGGCACCCCCGAACAGACGCAGCCGCTGTGGTGGGCCCTGGCGGCAGGTGCCTGCTTGGGCGGCAACGGGACGATCATTGGGGCCAGCAGCAACCTTGTGATGGCTGGGCTGGCGGCCAAACAAAACTACCTGATTGGTTTTGTGCAGTACATTAAGGTGGCCTTCCCCCTCATGCTGCTGGGTGTGTTGATTGCGACCGGCTACTTTTGGGTGGTGTATATGTAGGCGAAGGCGGTTAGTTTTCTGTCAGCTGAAAGCGGACGGGAATCTGCACCCAGGTTGGCGTGCCTGGGTGATTAAACTGCCAGCCCTGTGCGGCCTGAAGGGCTGCACGATCGAGTCGCTGAAACCCGCTGCTGTTGGCTAATTCTATGGCGGCGGGCGTGCCGGCATCTTTTAACCACGCCAGCACCGTGGCCACGCCTTCTTCCCCCCGCGCACGGCTGGCGGCGGGGTAAATGGGGGGCTGCGGCGGTTGCTTGTAGCCAATCTGGGCTACTGGGATGGCACCCATACGGGCTGCGCCTGCGGTGAGGGGCGTTGGCCCTGCTGCCGGGCTAAGCTGAGATAGCTCGGGTGTTGCAGCAAGAGGCCTCGCCTGTCGAGGGGTTAAATCTGGCTTGGGCTGAGCCACCGATTGGGTGGCCACTTGGGGCGCCTTAACCTGCGCTGCCCTTGGTATGTCAGGCTGCATGCTAGGCTGCACGTTAGGCTTTAAGGCTTCGTCGCCTGCCAGCCTAACCCTTAAAGGATGAGTCATGGGGCAGGCAACCGGCGTGCCTTCGCCCCGCCAGCCCAACGCCATGGCCAAGGCAATATGGCCTGGTAACGCCACGGCCAGCGCCCATAGCCATATTTTGGGCTGGCGAAGGGGGCAGAGGCGTGTGCGGTAAGCTATCACTTTATGCCGTTGTAAAACGAATGGTAGCAAAATACAACGCCACCTGAGGTGGCGTTGTGGTTCGGTTAACTTCAGGCTGACATTTTAGCAAACAGCGCGGTGTTCTTCCAGCTGAACCTGCACCCCTGCGCTCACCAGCAACTGGGCACCGTTGGCGCTGGTGTAGCTGTTGAAGGCTTCACCGTTCTGGATAACGTCGTCACCGCGGGCCGCATCGCCCACCAGGTGGATGGTATCGGCCACGTCGCCCTTCACAGTCAGGATGCCATCGTCGGAGAACTGCAGCAGGTCGGCCATGTTCAGGGTCAGGCTGTCGGCCTTGCCGTTGTGCATGTTGACTGCTTCAACGCTCTTTAGGTCGGTTTCGGCCTGGCCGAGCGTGAGGTTTACGCCGCCTTGCTGGACCCAGAGGGTATCGTAGCCAGCGCTGCCGCCATCGTACAGATGGGCGGTTTGGCTGAATACCAGCAGGTCGTTGGTGGCAGCGCCGTGCACTTCGCCGTCGTTGGTGTTGGTGAAGAACACGTCTCCAGCCACGCGGGTGGAACCATCTTGCATCGTCACGATGCTGGCCACCGGCATGTACGCGCCTTCATAGAAGATGGCGGTATCGGTGGTGGTGGTGGCAATACTGGCAACACCGGATTGCTCCATCGTTTGCAGTTCGCCTACACCGCTGATGCCGTTACCGTCGGTATCGAACCAGATGCGTAGTTGGCTCCAGCCGGCGTCTTGGGCATTTACAACCCCGTCGCCGTTGCTGTCCATCGTGCGGGCCAAGTGGATGAACCCGTTGGCATCATTCTGGTTGTTGAACAGCTCGGTGATGCCATCCACGTTGCCATTGCCGTTGATGTCGTGAGCCAAGATCCCTTCACGAGGGCCAAACCAAGCGGTCTGTTCGGCCACACCATCGTGGTTGAGGTCGAAGTTCGCGTTGCTGAGGCTGCGGCTGATAACGTGAATCCCGTTGTTATCGAAGTCGATGGCAACCGGGCAGTCGCCGCCGCCGTCGCCACCGCCGCCAAGGCCTTGGCCTGGGGGGCCGTCAGCCACAACCACAGGGGGAGGAACATCATCCACAACGGGCGGGGTAAAGCTGCCTACGTTTACGGTAACCGTAGCGGTATCGGTGGCGCCGCAGTCATCGGTAATGGTGTAGGTAAAGGTGGTGGTGTACGCCCCGTTGGTGGCAACCGAGGTATAGGTAAAGGTACCGTTGGCGTTTAACACAACACTGCCGGTTGCGGGTTGGGTGAACGAGGTTACCCGGAAGGTATCGCCTTCGGGGTCTACATCGTTGGCCATCACTGCAATCTGCTGGCTGACAACACCACCGGCAGGCCGGGCAATACTCGCAACATCATTCCGTGCATCAACGGTGGTGGGGGTGACGGTGATGCGGACGGTGGCGGTGTCGGTGGCGCCATCGGCGTTAAGGACGGTGTAGGTGAAGCTGTCGTTCCCATCGAACCCGGCGTTGGGGGT
>JAIXXE010000065.1 GCA_027490875.1 Alphaproteobacteria bacterium | reverse complement strand
TTGAGAAGCTGGCCCTGACCATGAAGCTGCCTGGGTTTCGCCCCGGCCACGTGCCCGCCAAGGTGGTGAAGGAAAAGGCTGCCGACCAACTGGCGCAAGAGGTTGCCGAGCAACTGATGCAGGCCAGCCTGAACTTGGCCATGGCCGAACACAAGCTGAACATCGCTGGCCAACCCCATGTGCATGCCGCTGGCCACGCCGCCGATGACCACAGCCATGACGCGCACACGATTACCGCGCACGAAGCGCAGGATTTTGCCTTTGTGGCGCAGGTTGAAATCTTCCCCGAGTTTGAGCCCAAGGGCTTTGAAGGGCTGAAGCTTGAAAAGCCCGAAGCCGAACCCAACGACGAGCTGGTTCAGGTGGCATTGGGCCGCTTGGCCGAGCAAATGCAGACCTTTGATGCCAAAACTAGCAAGGCCGCCAAGGGCGACCGCGTGACCATGACTGGCCAAGGTTTTGCCGATGATGCCGCCTTTCCGGGTGGCAAGTTGGAAGGCTTTAAGGTGGTGATTGGCTCCGGCAGTCTCATTCCGGGGTTTGAAGATGGCCTGATTGGCACCAAAGTGGGCGATGAAGTGGATGTGAACGTAACCTTCCCCGCCGACTACCACGCCAAGGAATTGGCCGGTAAACCTGCCATTTTTAAGCTGAAGATTGATGCCATTGAAACCCCCAAGGCCGCAGCCCTGACCGACGACAGCGCCAAGCAGTTTGGCTTTGACAGCCTTGACGCCCTGAAAGACGTGCTGAAAAAGGGCGCCGTGCGCGACCTTGGCATGGCCAGCGAGCAGCAGCTTAAGCGCCAGTTGCTGGATGCTCTGGAAGCCGCCAACCAAGGGTTTGACCTGCCCCAAGGGCTGGTCGCGGCCGAGCATCAGGCCCTGTGGCGCGCCCAGTTAAATGAGCTGCGTCAAAAAGGCCTGCCGATGGAAGCGTTGGGCGATGACATTGAAAAGGTCGTGAGCGAACTCAAGCCGTTGGCCGAACGCCGCGTGCGGTTGGGCCTGACCTTGGCTGCCATTGCCAAGCAGCAGCAGATTACCGTGCAGGCTGCCGATATGGAACAGGCCGTGGCCGAGCAGATTCGCAGTGCAGGCCCCCGCAGCCAACAGGTGGCCGAGTACTTCCAAAAGCCGCAGAACCGCCAACAGTTGGTGGGCCCGCTGCTGGAAGATAAGGTCACGGCCTGGGTGTTAAGTAAGGCTACCATCACCACCAAGGCGGTGGATGCCCGTACGTTGCTGGGCGAATTGCAGTAGCCAACCCCTGCGTTATACGGCCCCTCGGTCGAGGGGCCCCCATGGGTCGGCGTGCGCTTGCGTAAAGAGTGCGCAGATTGCCTGACCTTTGTGCTGCACCGCAGCAACGAATTTGTTTGATTTTTGGCGCTCTTTGCGGTTGTTTACCGCCAAGAACATAAGGTGCCTCATGCAAGCAAAATCGGCGATGACCTCAGCAATGAATTCGGCAACCCCTGCCAGCACCCTTAAGGCGGTGCAGGCCGCTAAGGTTGGTGGTAAATCGGGAGGTAAAGCCGCGTTGTTTGGCCTGCCAGAGCTTCAGCATTGGCACCGCGTGATGCTGGAAATGCGGCGTTTTGAAGAAAAGGCGGCCGCGCTGTATCAGCAAAAGGCGATTCAGGGGTTTTGCCATTTGTATATTGGGCAGGAAGCCGTGGCGGCGGGGCTGAAGGCGACCAGCCAAGCTGATGAGTTTGGGGGTGATGATTTTATCACCAGCTACCGCTGCCATGCGTTGGGGTTGGTGTGCGGGCTTTCCATGCTGGAGGTCATGGGCGAACTGACCGGCCGCGTGGTTGGGATCAGCAAGGGCAAGGGCGGCAGCATGCATATGTTTGAGCCTAGCAAAGGCTTCTGGGGGGGGCACGGGATTGTCGCCGCCCAGGTGCCGCTAGGGGCGGGGATTGCCTTTGCCCGGAAGTACGAAGCCGAGGTGCTAGGACAAGCGAATACCCGCGTGAGCTTTACGCTTATTGGCGACGGTGCGATGAATGCTGGCCAAGTTTTTGAAACCTTTAATATGGCCGCACTGTGGCAGTTGCCGGTAGTCTTTGTGATTGAAAACAATCAGTACGGCATGGGCACCAGTGTGCCGCGCGCCGCCGCCGGCGAACTGTGGAAGCGCGGCGAGCCGTTTGGCATTCCGGGCGAAAAGGTGGATGGGATGGACTTTTTAGCCGTGGCGGAAGCCGGCAAGCGCGCCGCCGACCATTGCCGCGCGGGGAAGGGGCCGTACCTGCTGGAAATGGATACCTACCGCTACCGCGGCAACAGCATGAGCGACCCGGCCAAGTACCGCACGCGCGATGACGTAGAAAATGTGCGCGACAGCCGCGACCCCATTGCCCGCTTGCAACAGCAGCTGATGACTGAACACGGCATGAAGGAAAGCTATTTTGACGAGGTGGACGAGGCGGTGAAGGCGGCGGTGAACCAATGTGCGGAGGAGGCACTGGCCGCCCCGCAGCCTGGTGAAAGTGAGCTGTGGACGGATGTGTATCCTAGCTAACATGAGTCTGGGAGCATACCCTGATTGGTTAGCCGCAATTGCGGCTATTGTTGCTGGTTTTTATGCTTTTCGAGCCTTCAAGCATTCAGAAAAAATGTCTGAAATAGCTTTGGAGCAATCTAACAAGAATGCTAAAGAAATATTAGAACAAAGAAAAATTGATTATTTTTCCGAGTATTCGAAGAGATTTAATGATTTGGTGTTGTCTCTTCCTCAAGATTTTAATCAAATTGGAAGTTATTCATTCAGTAATGGTTTAAAGTCATTTTACTTTAATGACATTATGATGGGTAAGCCTAGTAGTTACGCTTCAGTAATTAGAAATCTTTTCAACTTATTTTCTGATGAGCATTACTTGAAATCAACTAACCAAATTAGTGATGAAGTTTGGAGTAATTGGTTAGATGGTATTAAGATGTGTCTAAAATATGATAGTTTTCACCATACTTGGGAGCATATCAAAGGTAACTCAATATATGGTGACTTATATAGAAACTTTATTGAGAATTTATTTAAAGAAGTAAGGAAATAACCCATGCCCCAACAGTCCGTCCGTGAAGCCATCCGCGATGCCATGAGCGAAGAAATGCGCGCCGACAAACGCGTGTTTTTAATTGGCGAAGAAGTGGCCGACTACCAAGGCGCCTACAAATGCAGCCAGGGCATGGTGCAGGAGTTTGGTGACAAGCGCGTGATCGACACCCCCATCGCCGAGCTGGGCTTTACCGGCATTGCCGTGGGCGCGGGCATGGCGGGCCTGCGCCCGATTGTGGAGTACATGACCTGGAACTTTGCCCTGCTGGCGACCGATCATATTCTGAACTCTGCCGCCAAAACGCTGTACATGAGCGGTGGTAAGGTGGGCTGCCCGATTGTGTTCCGCGGCTTGAATGGTGTGGCGGCCCACGTGGCGGCGCAGCACAGCCAGGATTTTGCCAACTGGTACATGAATATTCCGGGGCTGAAGGTGGTGGCACCAAGCAACGCCGCCGATGCCAAGGGGCTGCTGAAGGCCGCGATTCGGGATGACAGCCCCGTGGTGGTGCTGGAGCATGAGGTGCTTTACGGCCACATGGGCGAGGTGCCCGAGGGCGATTACATTACCCCCATCGGCAAGGCCAACGTGGCGCGGGCGGGCACCGATGTGAGCATCTTTGCCTATTCGATGATGACCGTGAAGGCGCTGGCAGCGGCCGAAGAACTGGCCAAGCAGGGCATCAGTGCCGAAGTGGTGGATTTACGCAGTCTGCGGCCCTTGGATGTGGCGGCGATTAAGGCATCGGTGAGCAAAACCCACCGCGCCGTGGTGCTGGAAGAAACCTGGGCCGCTGCCGGTGTGGGCGCCGAGATTATGGCGACCATTTCCGACCACGCGTGGGATGAGCTGGATGCCCCGGTGCTGCGCCTGAGCCAACTGCCCGTGCCATTGCCCTACGCCAGCAATTTGGAAACCAAATGCGTGCCGCAGGTGGACGATATCGTGCGGGAAGTAATCGCGTTGGTTGGGGGGCAGCGGTAGTGGGGTTTGAGGGCAGTTACCTCTGGCGTGTGCGCCAAAAGGTAGGCACCGATGCCCTGATTACGGCCGGGGTGGGGATTATTTTACTGGCCGATGACGACCACGTCTGGCTGGGCAAGCGCAGTGCGGGGGGCGAGTGGGCCTACTTTGGGGGGTCGATGGAACTTGGCCAGAGTGCGACCGCATGTATGCGGGCTGAGTTACAAGAAGAAACCCAGCTGGAAGCCGACCACTACCGCATGGTGGGCCTGCAAACCGACCCTGCCTTCATGACCTACACCTACCCCAACGGTGACGCAGTACAGATTGTGAACACGCTGTTTGAAGTGCGCGCCAATGGGCGTATTCCGGTAGCCGACGCCGAACATTCCGAACTGAAGATTTTTCCCCTCAATCAGCTGCCAAGCCCGCTAAAAATTGATGCCGCCTACGCGTTTAAACTGTATGAAGCCTTTAAAGCAACAGGAGAGATTCAACTTGGCTAGTAAAAAGATGTTGAAGGGTTCTCCTTCAGCCGCGGTGCGCCCGATGGACGCTGTTTCGGCCATGTTTGCCGCCTACTGGCGCGGCGAGATGGCGCTCTGGGGCGCCTTTTGGGTGTGGGGCATGGGGGTAGGCACGCTGATTGGCCTGATTTTTACGCTGCTTTCCATGCCCGTGTTACAGCAGGCATACCTTAACTTCTATACCGGAGATGTGCTGCTGGCAGGCTTGGCCTTTTACGCCGTGGCGGTGATGTTTGGCTTCTGGTGGAGTTACTCCCTGTGGCATGTGGTCAGCATCTGGCGTTGCAGCGCCCATAGCGGCCCTGCCGCCAAGTGGGGCAGCCGCCTGTTTGTGTTAAGTGTTACCTGCACCTATTGGCCGATTTACCTGCTGAATGTGTATGTGAGATTTTTGTAAGTAAACGAGAGAACCAGACCATGCCCATCGACCTGCTGATGCCCCAACTGAGCCCGACCATGACCGAGGGGCGCTTGGCCAAATGGCTTAAAAAGCCCGGCGATGCCCTGAAAGCGGGTGACGTGGTGGCCGAAGTGGAAACCGACAAGGCCACCATGGAAGTAGAGGCCAGCGAGGATGGGATTATTCACGCTTTTGTGGCCGAACTTGGCACCGACCTGCCCGTAGGGGCACCCATCGCCGTGCTGGCCAGAAAAGGTGAGACCGTGCCCGCCGACTACCAGCCCCAAGGCAAGGCTACCCCCAAGGCCGAGGCTGCGCCGCCTGCGGTTGCCGCCGTGCCTGCTGTTACCCCCGTTGTGCTGGCTGCGCCGGTTCTTCCGGTGCTGGCCGCCCCCGTTCATCAACCTGCCGCCACGCAGGGCCGCGTGGTAGCCTCACCGCTCGCCAAGCGCTTGGCCGACCAGCAGGGGCTGGATTTGTCGCGCCTTCAGGGCAGCGGCCCGCGTGGGCGTGTGGTGGCGAAGGATTTACAGAATGCCCCTCGCGGGGGCGGCAGCGCAGCCATTCAACGCTTTGCCGACCGCGTGGAAAAGCTCACGCCCATGCGGAAAGCCATTGCCGCGCGGTTGACACAAAGCAAGCAAACCGTGCCGCATTTTTACCTGAAGGTACGCGCCGATATGAGCGCGGCCTTAGACCTGCGCAAACAGCTGAATGCCCACTACGAAGCGCGGGGCGAAAAGATTAAGGTGAGCGTCAACGACCTCATCATAAAGGCCAGCGCGCTGGCTTTGGCGCAGTACCCGGCGGCCAATGCGGCGTGGAATGGGGACTCTGTGGTGCAGTTCGGCAATGTGGATATTTCGGTGGCGGTGAGCATAGAAGGCGGCCTGATTACCCCGATTGTGACCAATGCCGACCAAAAGACGCTGGCAAGCATCAGCACCGAGATGAAGGCCCTGGCCGCCGACGCACGGGCCAACAAATTGAAGCCCGAGCAGTACACGGGCGGCAGCTTCAGCATTTCCAACCTTGGCATGTACGGCATTGAAGAGTTCTCGGCCATCATCAACCCGCCGCAAGCCGCCATTCTGGCGGTGGGGGCGGCCGATGCGGCCAACCTGCTGGCGCTCACGCTTTCGGTCGATCACCGCGTGATTGACGGGGCGCTGGGGGCGGAATTGCTGGGGGCGATTAAGCGTTATTTAGAACAACCAGTAGGAATGATTGTATAAGACTATGAATAGTTGGCTCTATGTTTTTGGAATTCTCATTGTTTCTGCCTGCATTTATTTTACAGTAACTCATAATTCAAAATGTTATGAAATTAGTAGAGGAGAAAATTGGTTAGTAGGTAATTTTCTTATCGATAAATGCAAGGGACGCGTTTGGAAACTTTCTCAATATCAAGCCCATAAAGGTGAACCATTCATCTGGGACGAAATGGTTGTTTATGATCCATCCGCCCCTGTAGGTAGTGGTATGAGAATGAATTACGAAACTCTTATTTCAGAATATCCACTTAAAGAAAACGAAGCGAGTAAGTAACATGGATAAGTACGATGTAGTAATTATCGGCTCCGGCCCCGGCGGGTATGTCGCCGCCATTCGCGCCAGCCAGTTGGGCCTGAAGGTGGCGATTGTGGAGCGCGCCGAAATGGGTGGCGTGTGCCTGAACTGGGGCTGCATCCCCACCAAGGCGTTGCTGAAGGCGGCTGAACTAAAACGCGCCATCGCCCACGCGGCCGACTTTGGCCTGAAGGTACGTGATGAGGGGCTGGATTTTGCCAAAATCATCGGGCGCAGTCGCGAGGTTGCAGCGCAGCTGAGTAAGGGCATCGGCTTCCTGATGAAGAAGAATAAAATTGAGGTTATTAAAGGCGAGGCCAGCTTTAAGAGCGACAAGGTGCTGACCGTTACGGGCCGAGACACTCAAGTGAGCGAGGTTGGCTTCGGCCACGCCATCATCGCCACGGGCGCGCGCGCTAAGCAAATTAAGGGTGTACTGGAAGCCGATGGGAAACACATCTGGACGGCGCGCGAGGCCATGGTGCCTGCCGAGCTGCCCCAATCCCTGCTCATCATCGGCGGTGGGGCGATTGGCGTGGAGTTCGCCAGCTTTTACAGCGCGCTGGGCTGTAAGGTGACGCTGTGCGAGGCGCAGGGCCGCATCGTGCCAGCCGAAGATGAGGAAATTGGTGCGCTGCTGCAGAAGGCGTTGGAGAAGGACGGCATCGAGATTCTGCTCAATGCCAAGGTGGCGAATCTGAAGCCGACCAAGACGGGCGTCAGCGCCGACATCAACGGCAAGGCCACCAGCTTTGACCGCGCGATTCTGGCCATCGGTGTGGTGGGCAACGTGGAAGGCCTGAATCTGCCGCAGCCTCAGATGGGCCATTCCGGTAAGGCCAGCGGCGGCGTGGTGGTGGAACGCGGCGCGATTGTGGTGAACGACTATTACCAAACGGGCGTGCCGCATATTTACGCCATTGGTGACGTAGCCGGCGCGCCATGGCTGGCCCACGTGGCCAGCCATGAGGGCGTGATTGCGGCCGAGCATATTGCCTATACTTTGGGTAAAGCTGAAAAGCCTCATGCGATGGATTACACCAACATCCCCGGCTGCACCTACTGCACGCCGCAGGTGGCCAGCACCGGCTACACCGAGGCGGCGGCCAAGGCCGCGGGGTACAAGGTTAAGGTGGGGCGTTTCAACTATCAGGCCAACGGCAAGGCGCTGGCGATGGGCGAGCCGGTGGGCATGGTGAAGGTGCTGTTCGATGAGGCCACGGGGGCGCTGCTGGGGGCGCATATCATCGGCGCCGAGGCCACGGAAATGATTAGCACCTTTGTGCTCGGCCGCAGCATGGAGGCGGTGGAAGCCGACTTCCTGCACGCCTGCTTGCCGCACCCGACGCTCTCTGAGATGATTGGGGAAGCGGTGTTGAATTCGGAAGGAAGGGCTTTGAATGCTTAGTATCCATAGTTCCTTTGTCATTCCAGCGAAAGCTGGAATCCTCTCGGGAGCGTTGCAAAACGAGCAGAGGGCTGCGACCAACAAGATTCCAGCTTTCGCTGGAATGACAAAATACTTGGCGGTGTTGAACAGTGAGGGGCGGGCTTTGAATGCGTAAGCATACTTTGCCCATTAATGTTGAAACAATTACGGATAAATTCGAGAAAATTGGACTTGAAGTTTTATCAAATGCTGAAAAGAAGATATCTTCTTATAAGGCTACATATGGATTAACTTTTGCTTCAATTATAGGATTTTTATCTCAGTTTGAATCGGCTAAGTATTTTGAGTTATTTATTGCGTTTATATTAATTGCTTCTTGTTACTTGGTGCTTGGTGCGTATTTAGTATTTTTAATTGAAATAGATAGTGATAAGAAGCAAATATTTTCGCACGGTCGAGTGAATGTCTATTTAGAATCAATAGAGAACTTGATGGAAGGTTCTTCTAATTTTGAGAGCATAAATAAAAAAATTAATGATTATTGTGAGTATATAAATTATAAATTACATATATCTCTTAATTACTATTTTTCAGGGATACTTTTCTTCTCGTTTGCATTAGTGATAAGTTTGTTTAAATGAAAATCACTCTCACCCATTCCGAAAACCGCGAGGACGTCCGCCAAGAACTGGCGGCGGCGGGGATTCCCACCGACGGCGTGGCCGAATTGGGCTACGAGCACGTGCCCGATGCCCCTAAGGCGGCGTTTGCGGAGTATAAACGGACGAAGGGCGATAGCGCCCCGCCGCCGAATGAGGAGGGGCCTGAGCATGACCACCGCGCCAATTACCGAGATGGCGTGCGGGCGCGGTTGGATAGCCGTCGCGTCACAGGTGTAAGGGGCGGGGGTGGCGAGAGCCTGACGCAGGGTATCGCGCATATGTCGGGCAAGCCCGACTGGCTGCGGGTGCGCGCGCCTTCCAACCCGAAATATTTTGAACTGGTGGAGCAGGTTCGTAGTAAAAAACTCCATACGGTGTGTGAAGAAGCCGCCTGCCCGAACATTGGGGATTGCTGGGCCTCGGGCCACCTGACGGTGATGATTTTGGGCGACACCTGCACGCGGGGCTGTGCGTTTTGCAACATCAAAACCGGCAAGCCCAATGCGGTGAACCCCCACGAGGCCGCCAACTTGGCCCAGATGGTGAGCGAGCTTGACCTAAAGCATGTGGTGATTACCAGCGTGGACCGCGATGATTTGGCCGACGGCGGCGCGGGGCATTGGGCCGACTGCATCAACGCCATTCACGCCAAGGCGCCCGGCGTGAGCGTGGAGATTTTAACCCCCGATTTCCGCCGCCATGAGGATTTCATCCCGTTGGTGGTGAACGCGCGGCCCGAGGTTTATAATCATAATTTAGAAACTGTGCCGCGCCTGTACCGTACAGTCCGCCCCGGCGCGCGCTACTTTGGCAGCCTGCGCCTGCTGGAACGCGTGAAGGAGCTGGCTACCTATCCGGTCTTTACCAAGTCGGGCCTGATGGTGGGTTTGGGCGAACACCGCGACGAAGTGCTGCAGGTGATGGATGACCTGCGTGCGGCGCATGTGGATTTCCTGACCATCGGGCAGTACCTGCGGCCGAGCCCGCAGCACTTTCCCGTCATGGAGTACATTACGCCCGAAACCTTTACCTACTACGAAGAGCAGGCGAAGCTGCGCGGCTTCCTGATGGTGACTTCGGGCCCCTTGGTGCGCAGCAGCTTCCATGCCGACCAATACTATGCCGAACTTCTCGGTAAGCGGAAGGCTGGGCAGGTTTAACGGCTCTGGTTGCGCGGGGACAAAGGATGTTACCAAAAGCAGAGGCCCCAAGTGGGGCCTTTACGTTTACCTGTGAGGCGTGGATCCTTGCCTGCGCAAGGATATAGCGAAGCCCATAATTACTCGCCACAGCCGCACCCGTCATTCCAGAACGCGGTTGGGGGGAA
>JAIXXE010000103.1 GCA_027490875.1 Alphaproteobacteria bacterium | reverse complement strand
CTGTCGACATCAACAGAGAAAACACGTTCAGTTAGATCACCGTTGAATGCAATAAGTCGGTTCTGTTCCCGCCAGACACCAGTAATGATGAAGGAAATTCGAGACTGTTCATGGAATGTTTTTAGGGCAAACGAGAAATCTCGTTGAGTTTCGTCTGGTAAATAGTGGAAATCTTCGACCGCTATAAACTTTGTGAACTCAATTGCTTGCAAAGCTCTTATGACGTCGTTTGCATCCAATGGATCTAATTCTAGGCCTGTGGTAATTACTTGATCAATTGTCTCTTTCTGACCTTCGTATTTTAATTCACCTCCAAGTTTTGCAACTAGCCACGCTTTGACGCCTCCAGTAACTGTCGCAGTGATCTTGTGGTGTCCGCTTACTGTATGAGATCTTGACTGCGTTATCTCAAAGCCAGCCTGCTTCAGGATTGCAGCATGGAGTTCGCCCAGTTTCCATTTGTTTTGACAGGACACGACGATGTAGTCAGCTTCATTCAGGCAATGCTTGCGAAGGCAAGTCTTCCCCTGCTTAGATGACCCATAAATGACAATATGATGAGTTCTGGTGAGACTACTAATGAACTTTCTGTCCACTTCATCTCGATCAACATAGTTAAGCGGAATGTCGCGGCTTACACCGAATACATCATCAACTGCATAAACAACTTCTGGCAAGTTTGGACTCCATATTTTCTCCTAAAGGTAGTTGGAAGTATGTTCTGTCGCAACAGTAATTGGAGGCTACTTAAAAAAACACCCGCCGCGATCTCTCGCGGCGGGTGCTCTTTCTTCAACCGGTCAGAAGCCGATCACATCCCCAAGCTTGCCTTGTACAGCGCGATCTGGCTGTCGCGGCCGATCTGGTCGGTGATCTTTTCCCAGGCGGCGGCAATCGCGTCGGCGGTTTCCTGTGCCGATTTGTATTGGCCCGCATAGCCCTTGGCCAGTTCGTCCTCGGCGACCGAGTAGTACTGGAAGATGCCCGGGATACGGGGTTCGATGGCGGCGTTGGGGTGGTTGTAGCTGTCGGCGTTCGACCCGAGGTAATCCTCGACGAAGGCGCGGTCGTAGCCTGCGGCTTCCCATTCGTCATACTGGAAGTGCGAGTTCCGGTAGGGCTGGAAGCCCGACGGATAGGCGGCCGTCCAGAGCGAGATGTCCTTGCCGCCCAGATGGGCTGCGGCGGACCATGCGGCCTTGCGCTTCTTTTCGTCGCCCGAGACGCGGCTGGTCACATAGACGCCCCAGCCCAGATAGGCCATGTTCGGCGCTTCGTTGTAGGTTTCTTCCCATGCGCCGGTCTGGCTGTTGTAAACCTTGTCCGAGCCGGGGTTGATGCCAAAGCCCACCACATCGCCCACGACCGAGGTGTCCGAGGTGCGGGCCGAAGACCCGATATCGCCCCACCACATCAGCATCGAACCCGTCCCGGCCAGGAACTGGCTGAACCCGGTGGTGCCGGGATCGGCGTTGATCTGGTCCGCCGGATAGGCATTGGCGGCGATCAGGTCCATCACGTCCTGGATGGCCTGCACCCAGCCCGGATTGTTGACGCGCGGCTTCATCGTGTCGGGGTCGAACAGCCATGCCGGATCGTCGGGATGCTTCACATAGGCGGCGGCACGGTTCTCGATGAAATAGAAGCCGAACCCGCCCCAGCCCTTCAGCGGGTCCAGATAGCCATGCGCCGACTGCCCGGTCAGCGGGTCGGTCTGCCCCACCAGCGCCTTCGACACTTCGTTGACCTGCTGCCAGGTCGTCGGAACGCTCGCCCCGCCAATCGCGCCTTCGCCGAAATAGTCGGTCCGATAGGCAAAGGTGTGGCAGTCGCCGTCGATTGTGATGCGATAGGTCTTGCCATCCCAGGTGCCGACCGGTGGCTGGAGGTAACCCACAAGGTCATCCGCCTCGATCTGCGTTTTCACCCAGTCGGGCATCTCGTCCAGCATCCCGCGCCCGGCTGTGTCGCCTTCAAACGGTGCGCCCATTTCGATGATGTCGAAATCGACGGTGCCCGTCGCGATCGACTGCTGCAGACGCGAGTTGTAATCGGCCTGGGCAAGGTCGATCCAGTTGATCTTGGCCCCCGTATAGGCCTCCCACGGCTTCAGAAAGCCACGGAACAGGAAGTTGTGCAGGTTCTGGTTGTTCAGGCCCAGGAAGGTCAGTTCCACGCCCGCAAACTCGCCTTCGGCCACATTGGCCTTCGTCGCGCCCAGGCAAAGCTCGCCCACCTTCTGCCAATCGGCATCGGTCGGGCTGCCCATTCCCACGCCGGGGATCTTCAGGATCTCGGCGCGGACATTGCCCTCTTGCGCCATGGCCGGGCGAAAGCCCATCCCGCCCGTCACCGCCGTCATCGCACCCAGCGCGGTCGCGCCCTGCAACATGCGGCGGCGGCTCATCCGCGCCTGCATGACTTCGTAGGTTCCAACTTTCACGTCTATCTCCTCCCTGAGATGTGGCAGGTGGTCCCGCAGGCCCCGGCCCTTGTGTTGTCTTGTGGCGTCTGGAATGCCCAAGGCCGCGCGATGCGGTCCTCAACCAATGCAGAAAGGGCCTCCCAACCCCGTGCGGCAGCACTCCTTACGGCAAAGCTTGGCGCGGGGCAGGCCCCCTGTCAAGATTCTAACATGTTAGTATGATTAGTCCGTGGACAGGCCCCGCCTCACCCGCTACCAAAAGGGAATTCCATGGGAGGGGTGGCATGGCCGAAGTCACGATCCGCGCGCTGAAAAAGAACTATGGCGGGCTTCAGGTCGTCCACGGTCTGGACATCGACATTGCAGACGGCGAATTCGTCGTTCTGGTCGGCCCCTCGGGCTGCGGCAAGTCCACGCTCCTGCGCATGATCGCCGGGCTGGAAGAGGTCACCTCCGGAGACATCCGCATCGGCGACCGGCGGGTGAACAACCTGCCGCCCTCGGAACGCGACATCGCGATGGTGTTCCAGAACTATGCGCTCTATCCGCACAAGACGGTGGCCGCCAACATGGGCTTTGCGCTGAAAATGCGCGGGATGGGCAAGGCCGAGATTGACGCCAAGGTCAAACGCGCCGCCGAAGTCCTTGGCCTGACACCCTAT
>JAIXXE010000053.1 GCA_027490875.1 Alphaproteobacteria bacterium | reverse complement strand
CGCAAGTAGGGGTGTACTTGGCCGAGGTTCAATCCCAGCACAGCGCCCCAAGCCTGCTCCAGCCCGCCCGCCAGCGCGAGGTGCTGGATACCGCCGGCCAGCTCGGCCCCCGCGTGGCCGAAGTTTCGCAGCATTACGCCCTATGGCAAGCTGCCCAAACCCTCTCCAACCAAGCCGCTACGGCCTTGGCGCAGGCCGAGGCCAGCCAACAGCAGGCGCAAGAATCCTTAACGCTGCTGCAAACGCTGGCCTATACGCTGGGCGAAGAAACCCAGCTCGCCATTCAGCGCACCCGTTTGCAGTACGGTGCCCAACTGCTGGGCCAGCTGCAAGCGGCCGACGACGCCCTGAACGCCGACCGTGGCGCCGTGCAGGCCCTGCGCATTGCCACCCGCCAACTGCAGCAGGCGCAAAAAATTGATTCGACCCTCGGCGCCTTGGCCACGCAGGTGAACGACGCCCTCATTCAAGCCGAAGATGCCGCCCATACCGTCGCCCGCATGGCCGCGCGTACCGAAGGCGAAGAGAGCTTGGAAGCGGTGGATGAACGCCTGCATGCGCTTAAATCGGCCGCGCGCAGGCTTGGTTGCACCGTGCCAGAGCTGGCCGACCAGCAAGCCACCCTGCAAGCCCAGCTGCTTGGCAGCACCGCGCTGGCTGCCGCTGCGCAACAGTCTGCCGCCGCCGCTCTCAAGGCGCAACAGAGGTTTCAGGGGCTGTGCCAAACACTCTCTAACGAGCGTACCGCCGCGGCCGCTGCCTTGGTGCCGCAGTTGCAAACCGCCTTGCGGGCCCTGCTGTTGCCGCATGCCGAGGTGGCCGTGACCCTCACGCCTTTGCCAGCCGACCAGTGGGGTGCCAACGGGGCCGAGACGGTTCAGATTCTCCTCGCCGCCAACCCCGGCAGCCCCGCGCTGCCCATTCAAAAGGTCGCTTCAGGTGGCGAGTTGGCGCGGCTGTTGCTGGCGCTCAAGCAAGTCTTCTACGCCAAACTACCGCCGCAGGCCTTGGTGCTGGATGAAGTTGACACCGGCCTGAGCGGTGCCGCTGCCAGTGCGGTGGGGGCCGCCATGGCAGCGTTAGGGGCCCAGCATCAGGTGCTGGCGGTGACGCATCATGCGCAGGTAGCAGCCCGCGCGGGGGTGCATGGCAAGTTGGCCAAGCAGGTGCACCATGGTTCCACCACCACCCAGTTGCAGTGGTTGCAGGGTCCCTCCCGATTGGAAGAACTCGCCCGCCTGCTGGCGGGAGAAAACGTCACCAACGAAGCCCGCGCCGCCGCGCAAGCCCTGCTGGCCGAAGCGGCCGTAGCACAGGAACGGCGCGCGGCATGAACGACCTTTTTAACCACGCAGCAGCCACAGTAACACCCAACCACGCCGCTGCGCGTATGGGCGAACTCATCAAGCAAATCGCTTACCACAATCACCGCTATCATACGCTTGATGACCCCGAAATTACCGACGCCGAATACGATGCGCTGTTTACCGAACTGCTGCACCTCGAGGCCCAGCATCCCCAGCTTAAAAGCCCCCACTCCCCAACCCACACAGTAGGCAGCACCCGCGCCGCAGGCTTTACCAGCGCCAAGCACCGCGTGCCGATGCGCAGCCTCGCCAATGCGTTTACCGCGCAGGATGTGGAAGATTTTGTTGCCCGCGTGATGAAGTTTTTAGGGCTGACCGAACCCCCCGCCTTTATCGTGCAGCCCAAAATCGATGGGGTCAGCCTCAGCCTCACCTACCGCAACGGTACGCTCATTCAAGCCCTCACGCGCGGCGACGGCGAAGAGGGGGAAGACGTCACCGCCAACGTGCGCACCATCGGCAGTATCCCCCAGCAGTTGCAGCAGGCCCCGTGGCCCGCGCTGGTTGAAATCCGCGGTGAGGTGTACATGGAAAATGCCGCCTTTGCCGCACTGAACGAAACGCAGGCCGCCAAGGGTGAGAAGGTCTTCGCCAACCCGCGCAATGCGGCAGCAGGCAGCCTGCGTCAGCTTAACAGTACCATCACCGCCCAACGGCCCCTTAAGTTTTTGGCCTACAGCCTAGGGGTATGCGAAGGGTTTGCCCTCCCCGCAACCGAAGCAGATTTGCTTGCGTTGCTGCAAGGATGGGGCTTGGTAACCCCCGCCAAACTGCTCGCCACCACCCCCGCGCAGCTACAGGAAATCTATAGCCACTGGCAGCAGGAACGGGCCACCCGCACGGCCTACGCCATTGATGGATTGGTCTATAAGGTTAACGATAAAGCCTTGCAGCAACGCCTCGGCGAACTGGCGCGCACGCCGCGTTGGGCGCTGGCCCACAAGTTCCCGCCCGAGCAGGCCCGCACCACGTTAGAAGCCATCGAGATTCAGGTCGGCCGCACCGGCAAGCTCACCCCTGTGGCGCGTTTAACCCCCGTGAATGTGGGCGGTGTGGTGGTCAGCAACGCCACGCTGCATAACGAAGACTACATCAAACAACGCGGGATTTCGGTCGGCGAGACTGTGTGGGTTGAACGGGCAGGCGATGTCATCCCGCAAGTGGTGGGCGTGGTGAACGCCCCAGCAGGCAAGGTCAGTACCTTTACCTGGCCCACGCACTGCCCCAGCTGCCACAGCCCCGTGGTGCGCGAGGAGGGGGACGCCGACTACTTCTGCCTCAATCACGCCAGCTGTCCAGCGCAGCTGCACGCCAGCTTGGTGCACATGGTCGGGCGCGGGGCCTTGAACATTGAAGGGCTGGGCGAGCGCCAGCTGCAGCGATTGTTAACTGAAAACATCCTCACCTCGGCGGCCCAACTGTTCAACCTGCCCGAGCATCGCGATACATTGGCAACGTGGGAAGGCTACGGCGAGAAAAGCCTAAGTAACCTTTTTGCTAATCTGGAAAAGGCCAAACGCACCACCCTGCCGCGGCTAATCATTGCGCTGGGGATTCCCCATGTGGGTGAGGCCACCGCGCACGACCTCGCTGTTCATTGTGGGTCGCTGGAAGCGCTGCTGGCCGCAGCCTCCGCCACACAGGCCGAGGACTACTTTGCCGCGATTGAAGGGGTTGGCCCCATCGTGGCAGCCAGCGTGGTTCATACCCTCAATCTCCCCGCCAACATCGCCTTACTGAAGGCTTGGCAGGCGGCGGGTTTGGTAGCAGAACCCTACCGCGCGGCCCCCAAGCAGCAGGGCTTTTTTACAGGCAAGGTTGTGGTCTTAACCGGAACATTACAAACCCTTACCCGCGCCGAGGCCAAGGCCCGGCTGCAAGCCCAAGGCGCCAAGGTTACGGGCAGCGTGAGCGCCAGCACCGACTACCTCATCGCCGGAAGCGACGCTGGCAGCAAGCTGACCGACGCCGAACGCTTGCAAGTAAGCGTGCTAACCGAGGCCGAGCTACTGGCAAAGCTCTAGACAAAAAAGCCTGCCAAGTAAGGCAGGCTGAGATGATAGACCCCTCAAGACCTAGGGGCGGAGAACTGAGCTGGGGAAGTTAGGCGTCCCTTATGGCCGAACCAACGTCGTGTATCGCTGGCTACGTAAGCCCCTTTCAAAGGGCTCAAAGGGATCTTGTAACCTAAAATCCAGCAGGTTTTTTTCCGCAAGTCGGAACCCGCATAAGGCTCTGTCAGTCCTCCGCCCCACGTTGCGCCCTTGCGGAGAGGGGAGATGGTAAAAAGGCAAAGTTTGCGGCCCCACCAAGAAAGGGTGGGGCCAACAATCGGGGTTAGGCTTGCGGCGCAGCCTGTGGTGCAGCTTGCGGGGCAGTGGCCGCAGCTTCGGCAGCAGCCTCGGCCTGCACGGCAGCTTGGGCAGCCTTGCTCAGTGTCACAGTCGCCTGTTTGGCGCCTGCACCACGTGGCCCACGCTGGGTGCCGTTGGCTTCGTTAGCAGCGGGCTGGTTGGCCGCCATTTGCTGATGCAGCAGCTGCCCGCTCTTCACGCTTTCCGCAAACAGTTTGGCATAGAGGCTGAGCGCACGGGTGCTGTCATCGTTGCCGGGCACCAGGTAGGTCACGCCGTCGGGGTTGGCGTTGGTGTCAACAATCCCAATCACGGGGATGCCGAGGCACTTGGCCTCATCCACGGCAATCTTGTCTTCCATGACTGAAAGTACCACCACCAGATCGGGCAGGCCTGCCATCGTTACAATTCCACCCAACACGCGGTGCAGATTGTCGCGTTCGCGGGTCCGCATCAGGCGTTCTTTTTTGGTCAGGTGGCTCAAGGGGTCTTTAATCGCGGCCAGCTGGGTTGGCAGTTCGGCCAGCAATTCGGGCGTGGTTGCCTTGGCCTTCAGCTCGTTGGCTTGGGCCGTGGCGGCATCGCTGCCCTTAAAGCCTTCATCCAGTTCGCGTAGGCGCTTGATGCTCTGGCCAACCGTCTTCCAGTTGGTCATCAGGCCACCCAACCAGCGGTGGTTAATAAAGTACTGGCCGCAGCTTTCCGCGGCTTCCTTCACCAGCTGCTGGGCGTTGGGGCGGGTGCCAACAAACAGCACGCGGCCACCACGGGCCGAGGTGGCTTCAATCGCGGCCAACGCGGTGTACAGCATGGGGACTGTCTGGTTCAGGTCAATGACATGAATCCCGTTACGGGTGCCATAGATGTAGCTTTTGAGTTTGGGGTTCCAGCGGAAGTTACGGTGCCCGAAATGGACCCCGGCTGAGAGCAATTCGCTCATGGTAAATCCTGGTAAAGCCATGTATTTGGCCCTTTCTCTTGGTTTGTGCTTCCCACCGTGCCAATCGGCCAAAGCCGAACCAAGCGCAGGGTGGTGACGATTTTCTGTGCTAAACCCTCATCATAACCCTAGTCAGGCTTTCCCACAGAATGCCTCCCTATGGCCCGTAAATCCCTAGGCTGTCAAGCCTTTTTTGCCCGAAGGGGCCTTAAGCAGCACCTAACCCCTTGGGGTGCTTTTAATCGGGTAGATTTGCTTGCAGGCTGGCCCGGCGCAGAGCGTGGCCTGCCGATGGCAACACCCAGCCAACATAGCTGGCAAAGTGCGCCAACAGATGGCGGCGGGAAGGGCGTTGCCGCATGTTAAGCACCACCCCATGCAAGGCAACCCCAGCCAGTAACAGCTGGTCGGCGGCCTCTTTAAGGGCTTCCTCACGCGTACGTCCAGCCTCGGCCACCAACACCACGCGGCTGGCTTGACTGGCCAAGGTCACGGCATCGATGTTGCCGCGGTTGGTGGCTGCCATCGGCGAGGTATCCAGCACCACCACCTCGGCCTGCTGCTGCAGCACCTCCAGCAAGGCCGGAACCCCGCCTTGGTCGGCCAGTGTTTGCAACGTAGCGCTGTGGCGCGGGGCGGGCAGGGCCTTCAGGCCATGCTGCCCAACCGGCCGCAGGGCCGACCATGCCCCTTTGCCCGTCGGCAAGGCCCACGTACCTTCACCCAACAGCAGTGCAGTACTAAGGTTACGGTTTTTAAGGTTTAGATCCAACAGCACAGTCTTTTTGCCCTCTAACGCAGCCTTTTCGGCCAGCAAGAGTGCCAGGGTCGAAGCCCCTTCGCCCCCGCTGGGGCTAACCACCACCAGCGGGCCGCGCAAGTTCCGCAGCAATCCGCGCGATAGGCGGCTGATTTCACTAAACTCGGCCGGAGAAAGCGCCTTGCCATTGGCATCCACCACGCTGCCGTTGGGCCCAACCGAAAGCTGCGGCAGCCACGGCAATGTGCCAATCACGGGCATACCGCTGGCGGCCTGGGCCTGCGCAGGGGTGCCAATCACGGGGTACCAACGGGCATTGAGCCGATGCTGCCCAAGCCCGAACGCCCCACCCAGCAAGGCCCCCAAGCCTAACCACAACAGCCAACGCAGCGGCCCTTGCAGGGGTTCTTGCACCACGGCATTGTCGGCAAACCAGAGCAAGGCTTGGCTGCCTTGCTGGGCAAAGGCCGCATTCAACAAGCGTAAATCGCCCTGCAATTGCGCCACGGCGGTCAGCATCCGCGCCCGCTGAGCACTTTGGGTTTCATCCAGTGGCGCGGGCAAGGCATCCAACCGAATCAATTCGCCCTGCGCTTCAGCCAGCAACTGTTCAACCCGCATCCGCTCAGGCGCCAACAGGGCCTGGATGAAGTTATAGCCAAGTGTTTCCGTCACATCCGCAAGGCCGCGCGCCTTCGGGGCACGCACGCCAACCTCAAGCAGATAATCATTCAAAATCCTCAGGTTCACTTGGCTTGGCTGTAAATCTCCCCCTAAAGCAGCCGCGCTATCGGCCAGTACATCGGGAGACGTAAGCGCTGCCCACAGCGCCTGCCGGTGACCGGGGGCGGTAATCTGTTGCAGCAGCGGTGCGCGGGCGGCATCGGCCTGCAACTGAAGCAAAACGCGGCCAGTATACTGGGGCGGGTTAATAAAGGCCAAATACCCAGCCAACAAGGCACCCAACAGGGCTGGAATCCCAACAATCCGACGCCAGCGCCAGCTTTCTGCCAAGGCAATCAGGAAGGTCGTCATGGTTTTATCCTTTTTTAAAAATCTAGCAAAACTACCATGAAATTCCATAGGTTTTGCTTACGTTGCAGGCACTTTGCTAATAATTCTAGGGCCGCACCAAACACCTCTCCCCAACGCTGCAAGGTGGAAGCTGTGATTGCCACGAAGCCATACAGTGCTTTGGGCTTGACTGAGCCCATAATTTCTGCCACATCCAGCCCTACCACGCCCCGCGCAACATCGGGTAGCATGGAAGTTTAACAACGAAAGCTGCTGTTATGGCTAAAAAAATTGTCGGCTTTGTCAAGCTGCAAGTGCCCAGCGGCCAAGCCAATCCTGCCCCTCCGGTAGGCCCCGCGCTTGGTCAGAAGGGTCTGAATATCATGGAATTTTGCAAGGCGTTTAACGCCGCCACCCAAGCGCCCAAGTTTGCGCCCGGCACGCCCGTACCGGTGATCATCACCGCCTACGCCGACCGGACCTTTACCTTCGAGCTTAAAACCCCACCCGCCAGCTGGTACCTGCTGCAGGCCGCCAAAGTGGCCAAGGGTGCCGCCAAGCCCAATGCCCCCGTGGGCAAGGTCAAGCGTGCCGAGGTGAAGAAAATCGCCGAAGCCAAAATGGCCGACCTCAATGCCAACAGCATCGAGCAAGCCATGAAGATCATTGAAGGCAGCGCCCGTTCCATGGGCCTGACCGTAACGGACTAAGGAGCACAAGCATGGCAACGACCAAACCTGCTCCCAAGAGCAAAAAAGCTGCTGGTAAGCCAGAAAGCAAGGCCCAAAAAGTCTTCCCAAGCTACGACAAGCAAAAGGTTTACAGCCTCACCGAGGCCCTGAAACTGATTGCCGACATGCCCAAAACCAAGTTCGATGAGACCTTGGATGTAGCCCTGAAGCTGGGCGTAGACCCCAAATATAACGACCAAATGGTGCGTGGCGTGGTGGCCTTGCCCCACGGGACTGGCAAGACCATTCGCGTTGCTGTTGCGGCCAAAAAGCCGTCCGACATCGCCGATGCCAAGGCCGCCGGTGCCGACATTGCTGGCGAAGCCGACCTCATCGCCGCGATTGAAGCAGGAACCATCAACTTCGACAAACTGGTGGCAACCCCCGACATGATGCCTGCCTTGGGTAAAGTGGCACGAATCTTGGGCCCCAAGGGCCTGATGCCGAACCCCAAGCTGGGCACCGTGACGCCGAACGTGGCGCAGGCCGTGAAGGCGCTGAAGGGCGGCCAGATTGAGTTCAAGGTGGAAAAGGCCGGGATTCTGCACGCGGGTATCGGCAAGCGTAGCTTTGGCGACAAAAAGCTGGCCGAAAACCTCGCCGCACTGGTGGCCGCCGTTAAGGCTGCCAAGCCAAGTGGTGCCAAGGGCAACTATATGCTCAAGCTCACCATTTCCGGCACCATGACGCCGGGGGTGAAGGTGGATTTGGGTAGTATTTAGACTATAAATGTGTAAAAAAAGGGGGCCCCATGAGGGCCCCCTAAAGTTTAGGTCGGTGTAGAATCACCAACGGCGCTGGCCACGGCGTGAGCGGTAGGATGGGCGACGGTCATCGTCATCAGCATCCCGAAGCACGGGGCAACCTTCCTCATCATCCCAGTCACTGCCGTTATCGCCGAAGCGCGCACGGTTTGCCTCCCATTCGCTCTTGGCGAGCCTCTTTTCCTCCTCTTCAGAAACCGCAGTTTCTTGATTTGGATAAAGGTAAGCCAGGGCAGCAACTTGGCGAGCCTGCTTGGCGGTTGTGGCTTTTCCTTTGGCCACCTTTTCACCTCTCACATAAAGCTCGACAACAATGGTCGGGCAGTGAAACGCGCCAATCAGACGCTGGTTTCTGAATTCAAACGAAAAACGCTCGATCTGAGACTTCTCGTTGAGTTCGCCGACGAAGTTCTTTTCCATGATGTTCTCCTG
>JAIXXE010000046.1 GCA_027490875.1 Alphaproteobacteria bacterium | reverse complement strand
CTGCAGGTGGTGCTGCCCTACGGGCTTGAGGTTAAACATGGTGTAAAAGGAGGCCACCTCGTACACCCGAATGTAGGGCATATCCAGCGTTTCGGCCACCAGCTGCATGGCGTCCACGCTCAGCCAACCGCCAAAGCGGCGTTGGGCCAAGTGCAGGAGTGGAATCAGCGCGCTACGTTGCTGGCCGGCGGGGTAGCGGGTGAGCAGTGCGGCAATGGTGGCGGTATCGGCCTTGCTCCATGCCAATTTAAGCCCCAAGGCTTTGGGCGTTTGGCCGGTTGATTGCTGCGAGTTTATCCGGATGGTGGGCATGGCGTATGGTTGTTGTTACGCAGACTATTCACGCCCTTTTAGGGTGAATGTAAACCCCTTGAAATCTTTTTTACGCAGCATGTAGCGTATAACAGCCACTTGCAGCGCCACGGAAAGCAGCAAGGTCAGGGCCAGTACCACCATTTCCATCGCGGCTGAGGTGACGCCCATCGCCCCAAACAGCAACACCAGAATCAACTGCAGCACCAATGTGCCGGGGATGACGACCAGAATGGTGCGCCAGAACTGGGCGAACCAAAAGCGCATGGCGAGATCCCAGCTGGGGTCGGTTTCAGGCGTTGCAGCGGCCGTCGCGGACGCTGCGCGCATGGGCGCAGGCGCAACGTAGCGCGGCGTGGCTTCGGGCAGTGGTTGAAAGGTGCTTTCGGCCTTACTGGTAGGCTTTTTGGCGGGGGCTTTGGTAGGTTTTTTGGGGGGCATGGTTTGAACTCCTTGATTGATTTAATCGGCAAACCGGTAGGCTAAAATTAAACTGCCTGCGACCATCAGGGCAAGCCCAAGGTAGGAAAATGCATCAAGTCTTTCGCCATAGAAGAACCATGCGACCAAGAAGGTGACGAAAAAGACCATTGCGCCCATGAAGGGGTTGGCCAAGGTAAAGGGTGCGCCATTCAGGTAGGTTTTAAAAATTGCAATTTCCATAATACAAACAACCGCCCCTAACCCTACCGCCAGCCAGACCAACGAGGGCGTAAAGGTTACCTGTTGCCCCTGCCCCCAATGCTGGTAGGCCAACCCCGCCAAACAGAAGGCCGCAATCGCCCCGTACACCAGGAACATATACAGCAGCATGTTATGCTTGGCGGCCGCCGTTTTGAAGCCCATGTGGTACAGCACATCGGTTACGCCGACCAAGCTGGCCCAGAGCATCCAGCTCATTAAGTTTTACTTTTCAATTTGTTATAAAAGTTTTTGATGGTGATATGTTCGATTGGAACTTTGATATGTTGTTTTGGGTGCATTAGTCTAGATCCTTAAATACTTTCTCAAATAAATCTTTTCGGTGTAGCCAAATTTTTCAAGTCTACCAAATTCTTCATAACCAAATTTTTGATAGAATTTAAGTGCCTGAAACCCAAGTGTGTTAAGAGTAATTCCGTGTAAATTATGGTTACGGGCAAAATCTTCAGCAGCTAGCAATAATTTACTGCCCAAGCCATTTTTACGGAGTTCGGAAAGAATAATTAATTCGTGAATATGCATCCAATTATTATTGGTTACTCCTCTAAGAAGTCCCACACATTTATTGGCTTCGTCTGTTAACTCAACACAAAATACCTCTCGGTTTTCCTGATAGTTATTCTCAGCATTGTAGAGTGTAAACTGATCTTTTATCCACTCTTCACGAGCCGTATTAAAGGGAACAACAGTAGCTTTCATCGATCTATCTCCCCAAACACAATATCCTGCGTGCCGATGATGGCGGTGACGTCGGCCAGCAGGTGGCCGCGGGCCATGAAATCGAGGCCTTGCAAGTGCGCGTAGCCCGGGGCGCGGATTTTGGCGCGCCATGGCTTGGGGCCGCCTTCGCTCACCAAATACACGCCCATCTCGCCCTTGGGGGCTTCGATAGCGGCGTATACTTCCCCGGCGGGGACGTGAAAGCCCTCGGTGAAGTATTTGAAGTGATGGATGAGCGCCTCCATGCTGTCCTTCATATCATGACGGCTGGGGGGCGAGATTTTATAGTTTTCAATCTTCACGGGTTGGCCCGCAAGGTCGCCATCCAAGCGTTTGAGGCATTGCGTGATGAGTTTGCAACTCTCGTACATTTCGGCCATGCGGCAGAGGTAGCGGTCGTAGCTGTCGCCGTTCTTGCCCACCGGGATGTTGAACTCCAGCTGGTCGTAGCATTCGTAGGGCTGGGATTTGCGAATATCCCATGCAAAGCCGCTGCCGCGCAGCATTGCGCCGCTAAAGCCCCAGCCTAAGGCTTCTTCGGGCGTGACCACGCCGATACCGACTGTGCGTTGCTTCCAGATGCGGTTTTCATCCAGCAGGCCTTCCAGCAGGGGGATGACATTTTGGCTAAACTCGGTGTTCCATTGGGCGATTTTATGGGTCAGCCCTTGGGGCAGATCGCGGTTCACCCCGCCAGGGCGGAAGTAGTTGGCGTGCATGCGGGCGCCGGAGACTTCTTCGTAAAAATCCATCGTAAACTCGCGTTCCTTAAAGGCATAGAGGAACACCGCCATCGCACCAACATCCAGCGCATGGCAACCCACCCACAGCAGGTGGTTGGCAATGCGCGTGATTTCGCTAAACAGCACCCGAATGTACTGGGCGCGCAACGGCAAGCCGATGCCCAGCAGCTTTTCGGTCGCGAGGCACCAGACATGTTCCTGGCACATCATGCTCACGTAATCGAGGCGGTCGAAGTACGGCAGTGCCTGAATATAGGTTTTATTTTCAATCAGCTTTTCGGTACCACGGTGCAGCAGGCCAATGTGCGGGTCGGCCTTGGTCACCACTTCGCCGTCCAGTTCCAGCACCAGCCGCAACACCCCGTGGGCGCTGGGGTGCTGGGGGCCAAAATTAAGGGTAAAAGGCTGGTCGGGAGAGGCTTTGGGGGCAGTTTGGGCCTGCGCCAAGGTGGCTTGGGCGCGCTCGAGGGTTTCACCGAGGGTGAGTTCGAGGGTGCGGGTGGGGGTATTGGCCATGGGTTAGAGCTTTGTTATTCCTGAAAAGATCCTCGCTTGCGCAAGGATGACAAAAAGGCACCGACAACGACCCATCATAAACCAAGGTTTGTCAAAACAACCACGCATGAGACTTTTGTCATTCTTACGGAAGTGAGAATCCTGTTGCATGGCCTTATTCCGCAAAACCGATCAAAGTTTTTGTTAAATCTTCCCAATGCGGGTTTGATTTTTCAATCAGTTCACGTTTCCACTCATGTTTCCAATGCTTCAACTGCTTTTCCCTCACAATCGCCTTATCCACATACTGAAATTCTTCCAGATAAACCAATCTTTTAAGCTGGTACTTGACGGTATGCTCGCTCTTGCCCTCACGGTGTTCCTCCACCCGCCGGAGAATGTTGTTGGTCATGCCAACGTACAGCGCGGTATTGTGAAAAGTGGTCATGATATAGACCCAAAAACGGTAGCGACGGCCCACACTACTCAAACTCTTCCCGCTTAAAGGCATGATCGGTTTCGGCCAGGTGGGCGTTGCCGGTCATGCCGCGCCATTCCGAAACACGGTCGAAGTGGCGAAAATCTTGCGGCAAATCAACAGGTTTGTAGGCCACGCGTTGCTGGGTCGCGTCGTAGTACACTTCGGTAAAGCCATTGAGCGGAAAGTCTTTCCGCAACGGGTGGCCGATGAAATCGTAGTCGGTCAGGATACGGCGGAGGTCGGGGTGGCCGGAGAAAATCAGCCCGTACATGTCGTAGGCCTCGCGCTCGTACCAGTTGGCGGCGGCCCACAGTGCCACCACGCTGGGGATGGCTTGACCTTCAGCTACCAGCGTTTTTACGCGTATCCGCAGGTTTTGCGTGGGCGACAACAGGTGGTAGACCACCGCAAAGCGTGCTGGCTGGGTTGGCTGAAAGCCTAGGTAGTCTACGCCGCAAACATCCATACACTGGCTGAACTTAAGGCCATCGGCGGTGCGTAACCACGCCAAGGCGGCGTAGAGGTCGGCCACGGCCACGGTTACTTGCACCTCGCGTTGAGGGGTGATGACAACCTCGGCGCGCGGCAAGGCCAACCGGCAGAGCTCGGCGCAGCGGGCCAGCTCGCTGGCCTTCAGGTGGGTGTCGAGGTGGGGTTGGGCGGTCATGGCTAATCAATATGCATTTCCAACGCCGAGTAGGGCCGCGCTTCGCCCGGCGCGTAGGCGTATTGGGGCTGTTCGGTACGGCGCCCCGCTTCGCCAAAGACTGGCAAGCGTTTTATTTTGCGTTGCAGTTGCAGGATGCCGTACACCAAGGCCTCGGCGGTGGGCGGGCAGCCGGGCACGTAAATATCGACCGGCACGATGCGGTCGGCCCCCCGTACCACGGCGTAGCTGTGGTGGTAGTAGCCGCCACCGTTGGCGCAGCTGCCCATGCTCAGCACGTATCGCGGCTCGGGCATTTGCTCGTAAAGGCGGCGCAGCGCCGGGGCCATTTTGTTGGTGAGCGTGCCCGCGATAATCATCAGGTCGCTCTGGCGGGGTGAAGGGCGGAACATGGTGCCGAAGCGGTCAAGGTCATACCGCGCGGCGGCGCTGTGCATCATTTCCACCGCGCAGCAGGCCAGCCCAAAGGTCATCGGCCAGAGGCTCCCCGCGCGCGCCCAGTTCACCACATCTTCCACAGTGGTGAGTAGAAAGCCGTTTTCCTTCAGCTGCGTGTTCACGCCATCCATGCCTTGGGCAATGAGGGCTTGGGGGTCGGTGGTGAGGGTCATGTACGATTAAATCCTGGTTCACAAAAAGCGACGCATTCAACACCTTCAGAAAGGAAGTATTCTTGGCCTTGTGGTACAACAACTGTGTCACCCCGATTAACACTGGTTTTTACACCATTAATCAAAACATAGCCCCCATCATTTAGAATATAATACATGACGTTGTAATGCTCGGCTTTGGAGTAGCGATTTTCAAATAAACGTTTTTTAATCATCCAAGTTACACTAAAACGACTATCATCAACCAGTTGCTTGCGATCAACCGAACCAGCATCCTGCAAAGGAATCGTTTCAGGTTTTACCACATAGGGTTTATTTTTTATTCCCATTCCAAAGCCCCTTCCTGCCATTCATAAATAAAACCGAGCGTCAGCACGGTCAGGAAGACCATCATGCTGCCGAAACCGAACCAGGAAATATCCTGAATCACCATCGCCCAAGGGAAGAGGAAGGCGACTTCCAAGTCGAACACAATGAACAGGATTGCCACCAGGTAAAACTGTACGTTGAAGGTACGGCGGGCGGTGTCGAAGGGTTCGAAGCCCGATTCGTAGGGTGAGAGCTTGACCTTGGTTTTGCGCAAGGGTGCCAGCAGGTAAGGCACCGCCAGCAGCAGCGCGGCGATGGCTACCGACACGGCAGCGAAGAGCAGAATGGGGAGGTATTCGGCTGACATTTTAAGTGACCCTATGCCTCATCTGGAAAAAGGGGAAGAGGAGAATAGAACAAAAATTCGCGACCTGATGCAGGGACGGCACGGTAGCTCTTAAGGAACGAGGCGGTCCGCATCGTTCCTTAAGAGACGTACATCCCGCCGTTTACGTGCAGGGTGGTGCCGGTGATGTAGCCCGCTTCACGGCTGGCCAAAAAGGCCACGGCGTTGGCGATGTCGGCGGCCTCGCCGAAGCGTTGGGCGGGGATTTGCTTGACGAAGCCTTCTTTAATGGCTTCGGGGATTTTGGCCGTCATGTCGGTATTGATAAACCCCGGCGCAATGGCGTTGACCGTGACCCCCTTGCGCGCGGCTTCCTTGGCCAGTGCACGGGTAAAGCCGCCCACGGCCGCCTTGCTGGTGATGTAGTTGGTCTGCCCCACGTTGCCCATGTGGGCGACGATGCTGGTCAGGTTGATAATCCGGCCAAACTCGTGCTTCTGCATCGCGGGCAGCAGGTGCTTGGTCAGTTCCATGACGCGCTGCACGTTGACGGTCAGAACCTCATCCCACGCCTCTTCATTCAGGCGCACGAACAGTCCATCGCGGGTGATGCCCGCGTTATTGACCAGAATATCAATACGCCCGCCTGCCGCCGCCAGCGCCTCTTCGGCCAGCTTGGCGGCACTGCCTGCTTCCAGCAGGTTGGCCACCACGCCCGTGCAGCCCAGCGCCTTGGCGGCGCTTTCTACGGTGGCTTCGGTGCTGCCATGAATGATAACGGTGGCGCCCAGCGCTTGCAGGCGTTCGGCGGTGGCGCGGCCAATGCCACGGCTGCCGCCCGTGATGAGGGCTGTAAGGCCTGTTAGGTTGGCGAAGGTCATGATTACTGGCTTTCCTTAATGTCTTTTTCTAGCGCAAGTATGCCGTATAGTCTAAGGGGATGCCAATTTTCTACCCAACCCTTGAAAGAGGAAAAATTAATACCTATATACAAAAAATCAGGGCATCAAAAAGCCCACATGATCGTTTTGGATGTGGCCTTGTTTCACAGGCCTGGGGGAAGCCAAGTCAATAACTTCCCTTACAAACCCGCTCCAGCACCCGCGTGGAGCGTATCCTTTCCTCCACTCCCGCCACCGTGCGGGGACAGGAGAACATCCTGGAG
>JAIXXE010000074.1 GCA_027490875.1 Alphaproteobacteria bacterium | reverse complement strand
GGCACCTACGGAATTAGGTTCTGGCGGATTAAATGACCGTGTGCTACAGTTCGCTCAGCAACTTGGTCTCCTTCTCTCTGTAGTTGCTTTACCTCCATTACACCCCGGGTACCCCCCGGGGATTTTTTTTTTACTTAAATATCTCCTCACCTGCGCTGATCAGTTCATCCCGCATCCGCTTGTTGATCTGGATGCCCTGATACATGTCGCGGGCGATGGCGTCACGTGCCCTGACAGACTTGGTGATGGTCTCACCTGAAATGCCAAGGTCTGGGTGCCTGTCGCCCAGAGCAAACAGCTTATCCTCAATGGCGTCCATGCGTTCCTGATCGCCCATGTTCAGGGCAATGTAGTACTGCTTCAGGAGCTTCTTGGCCTGCCCCGCCGTGGCGTCTTCTCTACCCTTGATGTAGGCGTTCTCTTCGTACTTGGTCAGCAGGTCGGCGGGAGCAAAGCCCAGCACCTGCATGGCAGCGTTGGCACCATTGACCTCCCCCACAAGATCACCGCGCAATGTCAGCGCACCCTCAGTTGCGTAGCGGTATGCCTTCATAGGGTTCTTCAGCGCCACAGGCAGCATAGCCTCCACCCCACGCCAGAACTGCCCTTCAGCAATCAACTCCTGACCCCGGAAGACGTTGTTGACCACCGCGTACGGAGCGCCAAGGACGTTCTCTAAGACTTGAGACAGCGCCGAGGCATCTGCCTTGTCACCCTTCTGGTCGCGGTAGATCAAGTCTGTCCAGCCCACACGGTCTGCAATACCCAGATTGGTGATGTAGTTCACTGGCCCCTTGAACCAGAACTCGCCCAAGTAGCGGCGCATCACTTCATCGAACTGATCCTCATCGTCATCCGCAAATGCGTTGTAGGCAGCTTCAGCAATCCAATACAGCGGGATACCCTTGGCACCAGCAAAGAGCGCGGACATGCCGTAGATGCCTACAAGCTGCCGACGAGCGGCGCTGACCAATTCCTTTTGCTCGGGTGTGGCGTCAGGCGGTACGGGCAATGACCTGCGGATGGTGTCAAACAGCATGTAGTACATGGTGAAGGCAAACCGCTTGAACACGGTCAACACCTTACCAAGACCTTGCTGGGTGATGCTTGGGGCAGACTCCGCATGTCCTGCACCGTGGGTGAACTCCACCATACGGACGGCTTTGTCGATGGCCTGCGCCTGAGCAGCTTCGCCTGTTACACCCTTCTTGGCCAACCGCTGCATCTCCAGATCGTAGGCAGCAACTGCGGTGACCTCACGGCTCATACGCTCGGCATGATGGAACAAGAATGAAGAGTACAGGGCGGTCTTCTCACCCAGCGTCTTTATCGTACTGGGGTCTCCGCTGGGGTCGTTTGCCAACCCCAAGGCGTCACGGGCAGTCGATGTCTGCAAGAAGCCAAGGTCTCTGAGGCGCTGCACCAGCGCCTTGTACTGCGGAGCTTTACCAGCATTGACAAGGTTCTCCACCGACATCATGGCGTTCTCAGTTACCTTCTGCCCGTTGATATCTGTCACAGTGCGGCTGAACCCAGAGCTTGAGTACAGTTTGGTTGCCGCCATCAGCGCCCGGCCAGCAGCAGCAAATCCGTACGTGCCGCCCAACTGTGGGAAGGTCACCAGCGGAGTGTTCATCAGGTTGAGCGTTGCGGAAGAGACGTTGCCCGCAAGGTTGAAATAGAACGCAGCGCCGCTGGCCCACCGTGCCCATCGCTCGACGGTTGGGTCCATCGCAAACTGAAGCCGGGACTCCAGTTCTTGCAGAATCTCAGCGCCACGCTGCTGATCAATACCGCGTAGCTTCTGGGCCGTCTTGCCCATGTTATCTATAAGACCTTGCAGCTTGTCTGAGTAGCGCATGCGCGAGAGCTGACCCACCAAGTTGTTGGTGACGTTGCTGAAGGCAGTGGCGGCGTTCTCCTCATAGCCCAACGTGCCTTTACGCGCCGTGAACGACTTGAGGATGCTGGTCTCTGGCATGGCACTGACGATCAGGGCCAAGAACTTATCAACCGCAGCATCCTCCGCACCGCCCTCTTTCATGATCTTGATGATCTGGGCAGCGATGGTGCCGCTGGGTGCCCTGCGGGCTCTCTCCCCTTCGACCTTCATGTACTCATCAAAGTCGGTGGCCCCCTCTTGCGCAAGGGCATTACGAGCAGTGGTCCGCTCAATCTGGCTGTTGTAGAGCTTGCGCTCCATCTCACCGTCTTTGTTCTTGAACTCCAACCAGTAGGTACCCTGACGGTACAGTGGCGCGTAGTGGTCGATGCCCTTGGCGATGATCATGCCGATCACCTTCTCGTAGGCACCCAATGCCTGCTTACGCTCTGGGGTACCTTCACCATGCACACCCACTAGGTTGGCGTAGAGCGAGTCCTGCAACTCCTTGAAGAGTTGTTTGTATGAGCCGAACAGATCACGGTACAGCTTCTTGCCAGTGTCGGACAGCGTGTTGAAGTCCTTGCTGAACTGTGCATGCAGCGCGGCCTTCTCCGTGTTGGCGTACTTGCTGGCCGGTGCCTCAGGGTTGATGTCCTCCCGAGTGTGGTCGTGGACCATCTTGGTCCACTTACTGAACTCAGGGTTCTGGACGTATTCTTGCAGCCGAGTGTTGAGCGGGGCGAGCTTCTCAATCAGGTTCTCGCGGTACCCGGCCATCTCGTTGACGGTATCGGCAAACGTGACAGCATCACGCCCAAGGATGCGCTCCCCCACCTGCCCCACGGCAGACAGGTTCAAGAACTTCTGCAACCCCTGACGCAAGGTCAGCCCCGCCGTCTCCATAGACGCAAGGAACCGTGCAGACTGCTCGGGCGTCATGCGAGTGTGCTTCTGGGTCAACTCACTGGTCCTGTTCAACACCTTCTGGAATGTGCCGGGGTCGTTGATGGACTGTGCAAACAGCGTATCGCCCATGCGGGACTCTGGGGGTGGCCCCACGATGCTGTCGAGCAGCCGGTCAATCTGATCG
>JAIXXE010000073.1 GCA_027490875.1 Alphaproteobacteria bacterium | reverse complement strand
GGGACGCTCAATTCATCGGGCCCAGCCCGCAGTGTGGATAGCCGCGCCTTCACCAAAACCACCATTAGCCTGGATGACGCCCGCCGCCGCAGTTCCTCGGGCCGCCCCGAGCTAAAGGACGCCACCGGCAAACGCGGCCGTAATGCCTACATGAGCGACCTCGCCGACCGTGCCCGCACCTCCTCGGGCGGCAAAGGCCGCCGCCGTGGCGACCGCAGCGACGTGCACGAGGCTGCCGCCCCACTGGAAAAAATCAACCGCGAAGTACTGATTCCCGAGTTCATTACCGTAGCCGAATTGGCCGCACGGATGAGCGAAAAAGCCGCCGACGTGGTGAAGAAGCTGATGCTGATGGGCGAAATGGTGACCGCCAACCAAACCATCGACCAAAACACCGCCGAAGTGATTGTGACGGAAATGGGCCACAAGCCCAAACTCCAGCAGGCCATTAATCTGGAAGATATGCTGCGCGAGGCGCCCGATAACGCCGAGCAGCTGCTGACCCGCGCCCCGATTGTCACCATTATGGGCCACGTCGACCATGGTAAAACCACGCTGCTCGATACCCTGCGCAAGGCCAACGTTGCCAAGGGTGAAGCGGGCGGGATTACCCAGCATATCGGGGCCTATCAGGTTACAGCACCATCGGGCCGCGTCATTACGTTCCTTGATACCCCCGGCCACGCCGCCTTTACCGCCATGCGCGCCCGTGGGGCCCAAGTCACCGATGTGGTGATTTTGGTCGTTGCAGCCGATGACGGCGTGATGCCACAAACCGCCGAAGCCATTCAGCACGCCCGCGCCGCTGGCGTGCCGCTGGTGGTGGCCTTGAATAAGATTGATAAACCCAGCGCCAACCCCGCCAAAGTAAAGAACGAACTGCTGGGCTACGATGTGGTGCTGGAAGAGTTTGGCGGCAACGTGCCCTGTGTGGCCGTGAGCGGACTCACTGGCCAAGGCCTTGGTGAACTGGAAGAAATTGTGCTGCTTCAGGCCGATGTGCTGGATTTGAAAGCCAACCCAAACCGCCGCGCCGAGGGCACGGTGGTGGAAGCACGCCTTGATAAGGGCCGTGGGCCTGTGGCCACGGTGGTGGTGCAATCGGGCACGCTTAGAACAGGCGATATTGTGGTCGCCGGGCCGGTATGGGGCCGCGTGCGCGCGTTGGTGAATGACCGTGGTCAAGCCATAAAACTCGCAGGCCCTTCCATGCCCGTGGAAGTGCTGGGGTTGGCCGGTGTGCCAGCGGCTGGAGATATCTTTATTGTGGCCGCCGACGAAAAGACCGCGAAGGATGTGGCATCCCAACGCGATGTACGGGTGCGCGAAAAGGCACAGGCTGCCCGTAAACTAACCCTTGAAGGCCTGATGGAAAAGTTGACCGATGCCGGTGAAGGCGTGAAGGAGCTTAACCTGATTGTAAAGACCGACGTGCAGGGCAGCGTGGAAGCCATTCAGTTTGCCTTAATGCAGCTGAATGCCGACCAAACCAGCGTAAAGGTGAAGGTGATTTCGGGCGGTGTGGGCGTGATGACCGAAACCGATGTAAACCTTGCCATCGCCGCGCAAGCCCTGATTATTGGCTTTAACGTGCGGGCCGACGCCACTGCGCGCGATATCGCCGAGCGCAACGGGATTGAACTGCGCTACTACACCATCATCTACCAGCTCGTTGATGACATCAAGGCGGCCATGAGCGGCCTGCTGGCCCCCAACGTGGTGGAAGAGATTACCGGCCAGGCCGAAATCCGTGCCCTGTTCACCTACGAAAAGCTGCGCATTGCCGGCTGTATGGTTGCCAGCGGCAAGATTGGCCGGGGCAGCAAGGTGCGCATCCTGCGCGATGGCCAACTGGTGCACACGGGCGAACTCAGCACCCTCAAGCGCGGCAAGGATGACGCCAAGGATGTGGCCGCAGGCTTTGAATGCGGCATGACCTTTGCCAACTTTACCGACTTTAAAGAAAAAGACATCGTCGAAGCCTTTGTGCTGAAAGAAGTAAAGCGCACCATCGACGACTTAAAGGCCGTTGCGAAAGCCTAATCTTTAAGGCCCAATCTACGCGATTGTCAGAAAGGTCGGCCCCAAGGCTAGCATGGCGGTAAAATCGTCGGCAGCCAGTGCCACGCAGCCCGCCGTGTAGGCCTTGCCGGGATGGAGCTGATGGATGAACACCGCGCTGCCCATGTGGGGTACAGCAGGCAAATTGTGGCCTATCACCAACAGCCGGTCGTAGGCCGAATCCTCGCGCCACAGCGCCTCATGGCTGACCCCATAGCCCACTGGCACGATGGTGTTGTAGGCGGCATCTTCGGGCGCATCGCACCAGCCTAAATTGGGGGTTAAGGGCAGCCATGGTAATCCATTGTGAAGAGGCGCGTGCACACGGTCGGGGCGGTAACAACCGTACAGGATTTTATAGCGCCCAAGCGGCGTGCAACCATCACCCTCGCGTTTATGGGTTGCTGAAATCACACCGTTTTTACCCAATACAACCGGGCACGCAAAGTCTCCGCCGACCAACCGCCCCTCAGTGCTTCCAGCAAGGGCTGTCACCAGCAGATCCATCGCTTACGCGCGGCTCACTTTCAGCAGCACGAGGAACTCGGTATCCTGCCCACGGTTGCGGGCCCGGTTAAAGATTTCGCCAACTCCGGGTATCTGGCGCAGATTCGGTTCGTAGGTGTTGTTGATGGTCGTATTGTTTTCAATCAGCCCGCCGATGGCATAGATACGGCCATACTCCAGCACCATATCTTGATCAATCAGGTTATTGGCCAATTCCGGCACCGCATTCACCACCGGTGTTCCACCCCCAATGGCGGTACGGATTTGGGTCTCTCCGGCCTTGGTGGCCAGCGAGAGCCTAAAGCGCAGCTGTACGTTGTTACGGCCGATAAAGGGCAGCACGCTCATCACCGTACCGCTGTTTTTAAAGCGCGCGCGATCTTGGCGGCTCCCGACCACAATATCGCCTGTGCTGGTGGTATTCTGGTTGACTTCGGTTTCCGCGTAACCGAGCTGGCGGGTGACGGCAACACGCGAAATCTGGTTATTACGCGCCACCAGATTAGGGCTGGAAATGGTGTAAACATCGCCCAAGGTAGAAAGGCTTTGCAACACCATCGCCATGTCGCCAGCGCGGCTGGCCATGGTAAAGAAGCCCCCCTGCACCGTGGCATTGGCTGCCGAGAGTGTGGATTGGGAATTGGCGAAGAAGCCCAACCGGTTCAGCGCGCTGCCGGTAATTTCGCGCCCGTTCATCTGAAAATCAACGCCGCGCGTGGTGGTTTTATCTTTAATCAGCGCCACAATGCGGGCTTCCACCACCACCTGGCGGTGGGCACTGGCCTGCACTTGCTCTAGGTACTCTTCAATCTGCCGATGCGCTTCTGGGCTGGCGCGCACGGTAATCAGGCCCGCGCTTTCAGTCAGCTTAAACCATGGGTTGGCGCTGTCTTCGGGGGCATTGTGGTCGTTGCTTTGCGGGGTATCAATCGTTGGCAAAGCATCCGAGGTCGTCACAATCGATGCCTGACCTACCGCGGCGGGGAACAGGCTGCTATCGCTGCCAGCTTGCCCGCTGGGCGGTGGTAACAAACCATTGTTAGCGCTGTTGTTAACAGGGGTGGTGTTGACGCTGGTTGCTACCAACATGCCGTTGGCATTCACGCCGCGCGCCTGAACATTGTTGCCGCCTTCGCTCACGCCTACTTTAATCAACTCCACCAAGGTCTCGCGCACTTGCTTCCAAACCTCGTCGCTGTAGGTGGTGTCTAGTTCGTTGCTGCTGCCTTGGGTGCTGGTACCAGCGGCCAATTCAGGGGTAAGCTCGGCGCGGGATACCAGGCTGCCCTTGCGATCGCTTTGCGAAATCTCCAACACGTAGTTCCGAATCGGGTAACGCGTAATGTACCAAATCCCATTCACATAGTTGTAGTGGTAACCGGCCTTGCCCAGCACCAAATCCAACATTTCCTGAAAATTGGCCCCGCTGTGCACCACCGTAACCGTACGGTTACGCAAGCCCTGCGGCAGCACCACGCTTTCACCCGCCGCGTTGGCCAATTCCAGCACCACGCTTTCCAAATCACGGCCGATGTAGGCAACGTCAAAAGGCGGTAGGTCGGGCTTTTTCAAAATTATCTGGTCTTTCACCCGCACGGTGCTGCCGGTTTGCACGCGCTGCATATGAAAGACGCCTTCCCGCAAAGCATTGGGCGGCGCCATAATGGTGCGAGCATCTTGTAGCTGCTTTTCGCTTGGGGCCCGCACTTCATCGTTGTAGGTGCCACTGCAGGCTGCCAGCAGCATCAGAGGGAGCAGGGCAAGGATGCGCATCGGGTCAGCCTTCTAGTAATACGTATCAGCAATTAGAATCACGCGGGCACCGCCAAACACAGTCACGAACAGCTGCGTGCCGGTCAGGTTTTTAACCCGTTCGCTCAGCAGGGCAAAGAACTCGGCCAACGGAGCCTCGGCGGTCAGGTTCACGCGCTCATCCAGCAGCCCCAAGTTTTCCGGCTTCAGCCGCCACTTAACGCGCCAAGGCCCGCTGTACCGGGCCGCTTGCCCCACCACGTCGGTTACAATCTGGCGCAAGCTGGTGTTTTCAACATCCAGCACCAGCCGGATACTCTCCAGCGGCACATTGTCAGGCCGCCCACCGGGAACCATCACGGTGGTGGGGGTTACAACCTCTTCCAGCTCGTGCGGGGCTGTGCCGGGGGCTCCATCGGCCACGCTGCGATACGCATTGCGCGCAGCCTGAAACGCTGCTTCGGCCTCGGCGGCCGTTGGGGCGGCAAAAATCATACTGGCTTCCCCCTGTGTGGGGGCCGCTGGCCAAGGTTGGGTGGGCGAATCGGCCAAGCTAACCGCAGCCAGACTGGCCAATCCCAGCATGGTTACCGTAAACGAGGTGTGACACCGCATAGGCATACTCTAACCAAACCAAGCCGCCACCGCACGGATTCCAGTGCAATCTCCCGCCCTTCCAGCGGGTGGGTGGTGCGGCTGCGCCACAAAATGCCCAAAGTTTAGGCAAACCTATTCAAAGTCGAGGGGTTTTGCTATGGTGCGGCCCATGAACGTCCTCTTCTCGTTACTGTTTGGATTTGGCATCCCCGCACTTCTTACTTTTGCTTACCACAGCACCCTTAACTTGGCCCCGCTGCCGGTATGGGCCTTAAGTATAAACCTCATGCTTTTGGCCCTGATGGGCAAGGATAAGTTCGCCGCCAAAAACAAAATGAGCCGTACCCCCGAGCTTACCTTACTGCTGCTTACCTTTGCAGGGGGCACACCGGCCCTGTTCATGGGTCGTTGGCTGTTTACGCACAAGAAAAGTAAGGAAAGCTTTAACCACGCGCTGTACGCCGTTATAGGCGCACAGCTGTTCTGTATCTGGTATTTCTGGAATAACCTTTGGAGCCTTGTTTAATGGAAAATCTCGCCGTCATCATCCTTGCCGCTGGCAAGGGTACGCGCATGAAAAGTGCGCTGCCCAAAGCCTTGCATGGTTTTGCAGGCCGCCCGATGCTGGGCCATTTGTTGGCCGCCTTGCAGCCCCTTAAACCCGCCCGCACGGTGGTGACTACCGGCTTTGGCGCTGAGGCGGTGGAAGCCTACTGCAACGCCCATTTCCCCGGCTGCGAGTTCGTGCGCCAAACCGAGCAAAAGGGCACGGGCCATGCAGTCCAAGTCTGCGCGCCATTGCTTGGTAACCATCAGGGCCCAATTGTCATTCTGTACGGCGATGTGATGCTCAACATGCGCGCCGATGTACTGCCAACCCTGCTGGCCGAACATGCCGGCAATGCCACTGGCCTTACCTTGCTGGCAGCCAACGTATCGAACCCTACGGGCTTTGGGCGACTGTTTTACAACCACGGCAACCTGATGAACGTGGAAGAGAAGGACTGCGACGACGCCCAGCGGAAAATCACCACGGCCAACCCGGGCATCTATGCCATTCACGGCCCTGTGTTGTGGCCACTGTTGGCCCAGCTTCAGCCCAACAATGTGCAGCAGGAACTTTACCTGACCGACATCATTGCACTGGCGGCCCAAGCTGGCCACGGCGTAAAGATGGCACAGGTGCAAGCCGACCGTGCCGAAATGGG